>JABMPI010000620.1 GCA_013203755.1 Bacteroidota bacterium | reverse complement strand
TTTAGCTGACGAACATTTCCAGGCCAATGAAAACTAACCAAAGCCATTTGTGCCTGACTATCTAATCGAACAGGTGGCATTCTATATTTCTCGGCAAAATCGCTTGCAAATTTTCTAAATAATAAATGAACATCTTCCGAACGTTCGCGCAGTGGTAAAATATGTATTGGAACCGTATTTAAACGGTAATACAAATCTTCGCGGAATTTTCCATTTTCAATGGCTTCCGGAATATCTACATTAGTTGCCGCAATTACCCGAACGTTTGTTTTTACAACTTTAGACGAACCTACTTTTATAAATTCTCCGGTTTCTAAAACACGCAATAAACGTACTTGTGTAGAGAGTGGAAGTTCGCCTATTTCATCTAAGAAAATGGTGCCGTTATCTGCTTCCTGAAAATATCCTTTTCTATCGGAAAGAGCACCTGTAAAAGCACCTTTTTCGTGCCCAAAAAGCTCCGAATCAATTGTACCTTCAGGAATAGCGCCACAATTTACAGCAATATATTTCCCATGTTTCCGAGTAGAAAACTGATGAATAATCTGAGGAAATATCTCTTTACCAGTTCCACTTTCGCCTGATATTAACACAGACAAATCGGTTGGTGCTACTTGCACAGCAACTTCAAGAGATCTGTTTAAAGTAGCAGAATTTCCTATAATTTCAAACCTTTGTTTTATTCCCTGTATATCCATAATATTTCAGCCAATAAGCCGCAAATTTACAATTTTTCAATGGTAATGTTTCACTTGTCAATAATATTAACCTTTTTTATTGAAAAGATTAGAGATAATAAGATTTGAGTAACAAGGATTAATTAGTCTTTATCCAACTTCTCACTACTAATATTTATCTACTCACCACTAAATTCTAATTATCTATTTATCTTTGAGGTATGAATTTTATAGGAATAATACCTGCTCGTTACGAATCTACGCGTTTCCCTGGAAAACCACTGGCAATAATCAACAACAAACCAATGATTCAGTGGGTTTATGAAAATGTTGCCCAATCGCTGAAACATGTTTGGGTAGCAACCGACGACAACAGGATTTTTAATGCCGTTCAAAACTTTGGAGGGAATGCAGTAAAAACACTTTCTACCCACCAAAGTGGTACCGACCGATGTGCCGAAGCTGCACAAATTCTTTCGAAAGAGATAGATTTTGATGTGGTTATTAATGTACAGGGAGACGAACCATTTATTCAGGCTGAACAAATCGAATTATTAAAGTCGTGTTTTAATGGTAATGCAGACATTGCAACTTTGATAAAAAAAATTGACACTTCGGAGGAACTTTTTAACCCCAATCGTCCCAAAGTTGTAATCGGCAATCAGCAAAATGCCCTTTATTTTAGCCGCTCTCCAATTCCTTTTGTTCGTAATGAAGAAGAAAAAAACTGGCATTTAAAAAATAATTTTTGGGCACACATTGGCATGTACGCTTACAAAGCCGACGTACTGCAAAAAATAACAAAACTTAACAACGGAAAACTGGAGTTAACCGAATCTCTGGAGCAATTACGCTGGCTCGAAAATGGCTTTCAAATAAAACCGGCTGAAACCAATCATCAAAGTATTGGAATTGACACACCAGAAGATTTAAGGAATGCATTGCAACTATTGAAGGATAAAACTGTCTTATAAAAAGAGGCATGTTATTTGTTTACTCACAGAATCTGTAAAATTCAATGCTATGAAACAAATTATACTTTTAATAATAGCTGTATTTATTTCCATTTCTGGTTTCTCCCAAAATGGCATTGGCAATTCAACCAATTGGAACAACTCATTATTTAAAGAAAATCCAAGTTCTCTGGAATTAAAGATTTATCCTAATCCATGTAAATCAAATAAAATAACACTCGATTTCAATTCGCTTGAGATCGCCGAAGTTCAGTTAACAAACATTACCGGAAAACAGGTATTTCTTAAAAAATTCCAATATCCTGAAGCAAAAAAGCAAATTCAATTCAACAACATTCAAAACGGAATGTATCTGATAAAAGTAAAATCTGCCGATAATAAAATTGTGGTGAAAAAATTCATTATGGCTAAAGAATAATTTAATATAATAAGTTCGTCAACTATTCAACCTCAATCTTTTTCTCTCTCCTTAAAACTATTCAATAACAAAATGTACTGATTTACGAGTATTTTTAAATTAATTACCAAATTGTCTTCCCCTTTCGTTTATTTTTATTTTATTACAATTATGTATAATTCAAAAATACGAAGTGTTAAAAAAACATTTTTAGGAATTAAGGCTAACGGACCCGTTTTTATTACCTCATTATTAATCATAGCCCTTTTGGTTATTACCACTTTGGTAGTAGGAAAACCTATGGAAAATTGGTTTTCAAAAACGCAAAATCTTGTAGCAAACAATGTGGGTTGGTTTTTTATTTTATTATTAAACTGCGTATTGGGTTTTGCTCTATTCCTAGGTTTTGGAAAATTCCGACATATCAGAATAGGAGGGAAAAATGCTAAGCCTGAATTTTCAAGAATGGGCTGGTTTGCCATGCTTTTTAGTGCAGGCATGGGAATTGGTCTTTTATTTTGGAGTGTTGCAGAACCTATTTTTCATTTCAATAGTAATCCTTTTTTAGGATCTTCAAACAACATGGTTACTGCGGCCAAAACGTCAATGGGAATTACTTTTCTTCATTGGGGATTACACGCATGGGCACTTTACGCAGTTGTAGGTGTAGCACTTGCCTTTTTTACATTTAATAAAAAATTGCCGCTTACCATTCGTTCTATTTTTCATCCCTTATTTGGGGAAAAAATTTACGGGCCAATCGGAGATATTATTGATATAATTTCTGTAATAGCAACACTTTTTGGTCTGGCAACCTCCCTCGGATTAGGAGCTCAGCAAATAAATTCAGGCTTGGAGTATTTATTTGGCGTTCAAAATAATGTTACTGTACAAGTGGGGTTAATAGTAATTATAACATTTTTTGCCACACTCTCTTTAGTTCTCGGATTAGATAAAGGAATACGATTTTTAAGTGAATGGAATATGCGACTGGCACTGTTCTTATTAATCTTTTTACTGTTAGTTGGGCCCACTCTATTTATTTTAAAATCGTTTGTTCAGAATATTGGATTCTATATATATGATTTTTTTGAATTGAGTTTTTGGACAAATTCATACAATGGAGTAATGGAAAAACAAAACTGGCAAAACTCCTGGACAATTTTCTATTGGGCATGGTGGATTTCCTGGTCGCCCTTTGTAGGTATTTTTATTGCTCGTATCTCTAAAGGGAGAACCATTCAGGAATTTATTCTCGGTGTTTTATTTGTACCCACTTTACTTACCTTTTTATGGTTGTCCGTTTTTGGAGGCAGTGCCATTTATCAAGAACTCATTGGCAATCATTCCATTACCGAAGCGGTGAATAATAATATAGCCACATCAATATTTTATTTATTAGAACAATATCCTTTAACCACCTTTACGTCTATTGTAACGGTTATATTGGTAGCCAGCTTTTTTATTACCTCTTCCGATTCGGGTTCCTTTGTTGTAGATACGCTTACTTCGGGAGGACGGCATGATGCTCCCAAAGGACAGAAAATATTTTGGGCATCGATGGAAGGATTGGTTGCCGGTGTTTTGCTAATTGGAGGAGGATTAACAGCATTGAAAACCGCCACAATACTAACAGGATTACCCTTTGCCATTATTATAATTGTTATGTGTTTTAGTTTTTATAAATCATTGTCAAAATATCAGGAATGATACGACTTATTAATACTAAATGCGTCCTTTCTCAATTTTCTTTAATTATTACAGCATAAAAAATCAATCCAGAAAATAGAGACAATAACTTTACTTTTTGCCAGCAAGGTTAATACAGACAATTAGTATGTTTGCCAATATTTTAGGAATATTTTTTAACAAAATCCAATTAAAACCTTCTTCCCTGCTGGCTTTTTTCTCATCGTAATTGCTTTAAAAATTTTCTTGGCTCAAGGGTTTTTTTACCTTTGCAGCATATATGAAATTATAGTCTTAACAAAATTACATATATTTGAATTGGGTCGTTTGATTTGGAGTATCGCAAAATTTAATTATTTGCGTTCTTTTTCCTCCCCTGTTTGTCAAACCGAAAATACTGCTAAAAGATTACTTTTTATTGTTTTATACAATAACTCGTGTCTTCATGTGACTACAGTTTTTATTTAAAACTAAAACAATAAAAAAAGATAAAATCATAGTATCGTTTGAGCTAGATGTCTGGTTCAAAATTAGAATAAGATAAAAACGATATATCTGAAAATAGTTTCGATTATGACAAAAAACACGAACAATCTGTTTTATAATGGAAAGCGACAAAAAGCAACATCAGGAAAAACCTTCTCTAATATTAACCCGGCAACTAATCGGGTAATTAGCGAAATTGAATCTGCTTCTGCAAACGATGTTGAGAGAGCCATTGAATCAGCAAAAGAGGGATTTGCTGTTTGGTCAAAAATGTCAGGCACTGAACGTTCCAGAATACTCAAAAAAGCCGCTGACCTTTTACGTGAACGCAATAAAGAGCTGGCAGAAATTGAAGTAATGGACACTGGAAAACCTATTTCTGAAGCTATTGAAGTGGATGTATTATCAGGTGCCGATGCAATAGAATATTTCGCAGGAATAGCACCAACCATTCGCGGTGAACACTACGATTTAGGCAACTCTTTTGCATTTACAAGAAGAGAACCACTTGGAGTTTGCGCAGGAATTGGGGCATGGAATTATCCCATACAAATTGCATGTTGGAAATCGGGTCCTGCCTTGGCCTGCGGGAACAGCATGGTTTTCAAACCTGCTGAATTATCTCCTCAATCAGCTGTTTTTCTTGCTGGAATATACAAAGAGGCTGGCCTGCCCGATGGGGTTTTTAATGTAGTCCAGGGAGACGCTGAAGTCGGGAAAATGCTAACACATCACCCAGACATTAGAAAAGTATCTTTAACCGGCGAAGTTGAAACCGGTAAAAAAGTAATGGCAGCTGCAGCCAAAACGCTGAAACATGTTACCCTTGAACTAGGTGGTAAATCGCCAATAATTATTTGCGAAGATGCCAATATCGACGAGGCAGTAAATGGAGCGATGATAGGTAACTTCTACACTCAGGGCGAAATATGTTCAAACGGGACCCGGGTTTACGTTGCAGAATCAATTAAAAAAGAATTTCTGGGAAAACTTATCGAAAAAACCCGGCGACTTATTATTGGCGATCCAACTAAAATGGAAACTCAGGTTGGTGCATTAATTAGCCAGGAGCATTTAGAGAAAGTAATGGGTTATATTGAAATCGGCATAAAAGAAGGTGCAAAACTACATTTGGGTGGAAAGCGGTTTCAGTCGCATAAACAAGCTGAATTAAACAAAGGATTTTTTGTTGAGCCTACTATTTTTGAAACAGATAACGAGGAAGCCCGGATTGTTAAAGAAGAAATTTTTGGCCCGGTAATGACGGTATTAACATTCAAAACAGAAGAAGAGGCCATTAAAAAGGCCAACGATACCGTTTACGGATTGGCAGCCGGCGTATTCACAAATAATTTACAACGTGCACATCGCATTGTCAACCAACTGGAGGCAGGAATATGCTGGATAAATAACTACAATATTACTCCTGTTGAAGTTCCTTTTGGTCCTTACAAACAATCTGGATTTGGTAAAGAAAATGGTCTGGCAACGATTGAGGAATATACGCAACTTAAAACAGTTTATGTTGAAATGGATAAAATAGATTCACCCTACTAAAAAATAAAGAATGCATTACAATTATATAATTATTGGCGGTGGTTCTGCCGGATCGGTATTGGCAAACAGACTGAGTGCTGATCCATCCAATAACGTTTTAGTTTTAGAAGCCGGACGCCCGGATTACACGTTAGACTTCCGAATTCACATGCCTGCTGCTCTTAGTTTTCTTTTAAATGGCACTTTTTACAATTGGGCTTACAATTCTGATCCGGAGCCACAAATGAACAATAGACAAATTGCCCAACCACGTGGTAAAGTTCTTGGCGGATCAAGTTCTATTAACGGAATGATCTGGATTCGTGGTAATAAAATGGACTACCAAAAATGGGCTAAAGTAAAAGGGCTCGAAAGCTGGGATTACAAACATTGTCTCCCCTATTTTAAACATTTGGAAACCCGTCTGATTGGACCGGATAAATACCATGGCGATAAAGGGCCATTAAAACTAACAACACCTAAAAACGAAAATCCACTTTTTCAGGCATTCTTTAATTCTGTGCAAGAAGCTGGTTATCCTTTAACCGACGATGTAAATGGAGAACAACAAGAAGGCTTTGGTAAATTTGATCAGGCTATTTACCGGTCACGGCGAATGAATGCAGCACGGGCATACATTCATCCGGTAAAAAAACGCAAAAACCTTACAGTGCTTACCCGGGCAATGGTACACCGAATTCTGTTTGACGGTAAAAAAGCAGTAGGTGTTGAATTTAAAAGAAAAGGCAAAGTTCAAAAAGTATATGCAGGGGAAACCATCTGTTGCGGTGGTGCAATAAACTCACCTCAACTCCTTCAGTTATCTGGTGTTGGAAACGAAAAAGAATTAAAAAAACTTGGCATAGATGTAGTTCACCATTTACCCGGCGTTGGCGAAAATTTGCAAGACCACCTTGAAGTATATGTACAGTGGGCATGTAAAAAGCCAATTTCTGAATACTCATCACTAAGTCCATGGAGAGCTCCAAAAATAGGATTCGACTGGCTTTTTAGAAGAAAAGGGGCAGGTGCTACCAATCACTTCGAGGCAGGTGGGTTCATTAAAAGTAGAGAAGATATTGAGTACCCCGATCTTCAATTCCATTTCTTGCCGCTTGCTATCCGTTACGATGGAACCGCTCCTGCAGAAGGACATGGATTCCAATTGCATGTAGGGCCTATGAATACCGATGTTAAAGGCCATATAAAAATCAAATCAAACAATCCATACCAGGCTCCGAGTATTTTATTTAATTATTTCTCGACGCCGAACGAGCGAAAAAACTGGATTGCCGCAGTCAAAAAAGCAAGGTCTCTTATTGAAACAAAAGCAATGGACGAATTAAGAGGAAAAGAGCTTTCGCCTGGGCCAACGGTACAAACCGATGAAGAAATACTGAAATGGGTTGCCCGGGATGGCGAAAGTGCTTACCATCCGAGCTGTACCTGCAAAATGGGTTACGACGACATGGCAGTTGTCGATAGTCAACTTCGGGTTCATGGTGTTGAAAATCTTCGGGTTGTTGATGCTTCGGTAATGCCTTGTGTCACCAATGGTAATATTTATGCTCCGGTAATGATGATTGCAGAAAGGGCTGCTGATGAAATCCTTGGAAAAGAATTACTTCCGGTAGAAGAAAATGTCTAATTTGAATATACATCAATAAAAACAAAGAGAGATTTTTAATAAATCTCCATTATAATCCCAAAACACTTTAGTAGTAACTAAAAATATTTTATGGATTCGGAACAATCACTTTTCAAAAAACTATTACCAACATTAGCACTTGTAATATTACTAGGCGGAACAGGCGGGTACATCTACTTTTTTACCAATGCTGATGTATTTTGGCCCGGATTCATTTCAATGATTTTCTTTTACGCAGTTATTTTTTTTCTGGGAACCTATGCCTCAGGTCTCAAAGGAAACAAAACAACAACCGATATCATGCTGGCCGGCAGAAATATACCACTCTGGATTGCAGTTTTTACAATGAGCGCAACCTGGGTAGGTGGAGGCTACATTAATGGTACAGCAGAATACACTTATGATACTAATTATGGATTAATATGGGTTCAAGCCCCTTGGGGATATGGATTGAGCCTTATTATTGGTGGTCTCTTTTTTGCCAGAAAAATGAGACATTACGAATTTAAAACTATGCTCGATCCACTTGCTCAACGTTTTGGGTTACGTATGTCAACAGTACTTTTTTTACCTGCTCTGCTTGGTGAAATATTTTGGACCGCAGCCATCTTGACTGCACTGGGAGCCACTTTTTCAACAGTACTTGGGTTAGATATTCAAACTTCAATAATTTTGTCATCGCTAATTGCTATTACTTACACCGCAATTGGCGGGCTTTGGGCCGTTGCCTTAACCGATGTTGTACAGTTGGCACTATTAATTATTGGATTAATTATCGTTATTCCATTTGCTTTAAATACCGTTGGTGGATGGGATTATGTTTGGGAACTTTACCAGCAAAAAATGGGTGGTTTGGCATCTTTTCTTCCTTCCAAAGAAGTCCTGGGTAACTATTATCTCAACTGGTGGAACTTTGCTCTGCTTTTAATATTTGGAGGTATCCCTTGGCAAGTATATTTTCAGCGCGTTTTAGCATCAAAAAACGAAAAAGTTGCGGTAAGGCTTTCAATTATTGCCGGGTTTGTTTGCTTACTTGCAGCAATCCCTCCCATTATGATTGGAATAATTGGCTCAGCAGTTCCTTCATGGGAAAGTTTGGGAGCTGCTTCTGCCCCAACCGACTCTGCGCTAATTCTTCCTTATGTAATTCGTTACCTCACCCCCGGTGCAGTTGCAACTATTGGACTTGGTGCAATTGCAGCAGCAGTGATGTCTTCTGTTGATTCTTCTATTCTTTCTGCCTCATCAATGGCCAGTTGGAATATTTATCGTCCGCTTTTCAAACCAAATCTCAGCAATCATAGCCTAACCAAAGTAATTAAAAAGAGCATCTGGATTATTGGTATTGCTGCTACGCTTTTGGCTTTAAAAATAACCAGCGTTTATGCATTGTGGTTTTTATGCAGCGACTTTGTATATACCCTTCTGTTCCCTCAATTGGTAACTGCTTTATATGACAAAAAAGCCAATGCGTGGGGATCGTTTTTTGGTTTTGCCGTAGCATTTATCCTGCGTTTTGGCGGTGGCGATGCAACACTGGGAATTCCAATTTTGATTGATTATCCAATGATTGAAAATGGTGTGGTATTATTTCCATTTAGAACTTTCTCAATGATTAGCGGACTGATTACGATTATTGTCGTTTCAAGGTTAACACAAAAAATATCGCCTGCTAAAATGCTAAGAATAGTAGAATAAATGAAACAAATGAGTCTAATGTTCAAGAGTAAATTACTTAATTAAACTATAAAATTCGCTTTTGTTTATTTTAAAAACATATTTATGAAATATTTGTATTAAATGTAGTTAGTTTATTTATTTCTGTTGAAATAATACTTAAAAATGTAAATTAAAAACAAATAAAAGCGATGTTAATTGTTTATCTTCAAGTCGTTACACAATAAAGA
>JABMPI010000059.1 GCA_013203755.1 Bacteroidota bacterium | reverse complement strand
TCAACATCAAATTCATTTTCACAAGCATCTATAATTTCGCCCAACTGTTCAGCTGTTCCTGTAGCCAAAAAATCGATGGGATTTTCTACAGAAGACCCCACAAACAGTTTTTCTTTTAGAGCAGCTTTTGCAGGCGACTCTTCAATCTGTGGAATTTTTAAACCTCCATCCTCAAGCGCATCGGTGAGCATTACTCCCGGACCACCGGCATGGGTAATTATTGCTAAATTTTTACCGTGCAATTCTTTGCTCATAAAAACAGTAGCAACTGTAGTTAGTTCCTCCCTTCCATAACAGCGCACGATACCCGCCTTACGAAAAAGTGCTTCCACAGCTGCATCGGAGCTGGTTAAAGCACCCGTATGTGATGAAGCTGCACGACTTCCAGCCGACGAATTTCCGGCTTTTATGGCAGCTATTTTGCACCCTTTTTGTATAAGCGAAGAGGCATGTAAAAGCAACTTGTCGGGATTATTAATATTTTCGATGTAAAGCAGTTTTACTTTTGAACTAACTTCAGGAATGTAATTTTCGTCGAGGTAAGCCAAAACATCTTCAACGCCTGTTTGTGCACTGTTACCTACTGAGAACACATTAGCAAAACGCAAACCTTTTGGTATTCCCGATTCTATAATAAATACTGCAGTTGCTCCTGAACCTGAAATAAAATCGCAACCTTGGGGAGTTAATTTTGGAATTGGAGTAGTAAATACGCTGGCATGCAAGGGTGTCATTACACCAATACAATTTGGACCAATTAAACATGCATTATTTTCAGTAACAACTTTCGCAATCTCAACGGCCATCTGTTTTCCGACTTCGTCGATTTCGCCAAATCCTGCTGAAATAATAATAAATGCTTTGGTATTTTTTTGTTCTGCAAGTTCAGTTACGGCTTTAAGACAAAACTTAGCCGGAATAGCCAAAATAGCCAAATCAACATCTGGTAATTTGCTTACACTATTAAAGGCAGGTATTCCCTGAACCTGAGACTCATATGGATTTACCGCAAACAAATCTCCTTTGAATTGATTATCGATTAAATTTTTTACAATTTTTCCGCCCGGCTTCGAAATATTATTCGAAGCTCCAATTATTACAATACTCTCCGGATTGAGTAATTTTTTGTTTATCATTCACTATTTTTAAACCGCAATAAAATTATGCATTTCTTATTCAAACCCCCTGAATAATTGCAATATCTTTTAAACAGTTTCCTACTTTTAATTAGTTTTGGGGAAAAAATTTGATGACTGAATTTAAGGAGCAAAAAATCATTGTCTTATTATCACTCAATTCAACAGATAATACTCTCATTCTAAATGGGATTAAGATTGCTTCAATTTTTCGGAAAGAGTTATGTTTATTGTACAACTACTCAAAAAACGAGAAAAAAAAACGAGAAAAATTCAAAGCACAATTAATTGAATACACAAGCCCCCTAAAAAATGAGTTGCCTGGGTTACTAATTTCAACTTTGCTTCTTTCTGAGAACAGAACCGATTTGCCCGAAAAACTTGCAGATGAATTTGAAGCTATTATGATTGTTGCTCCGGCATCAAAGTTTTCAATTCATTCAAAATCGTTGTCGGAAAGTGCCATTCCGTTTCTCTTTGTGAATGAAAATCGTGTTTCTGTTCCCGATTATAAAAATCTGATTTTGCCTTTAGACTTACGAAAAGAATCTAGTGAAAGTGCATTGTGGGGTTCCTATTTTGGACGCTTCAATAATTCTAAAATTGTTGTAGTTGTGGCAAACGACAAAGGAAAAGAAGAAAAACAATTGATAACAAAAAATGCAGTGTTGACAAAAAAGATATTTATGAAATTTAATATCGATCATAAAATTTTTAAAGGCACAAAATCGAGTTTAAGAAACACGTTTGAAGCACTCGATTTAGCCTTGTCGTCTAAAAGTGATTTGTTGGTTATTTTGGGAAGTTCTACCATAACTCCGCTCGATTTGCTAATTGGGTTGCCCGAAAGAAAAGTTATTAAAAAATCAGCTGATTTACCGGTATTGGTAATTAATCCGAGGCGGGACAATTACATGTTGTGCGACTGATTTAGCTTTTAGTCGCAGTTTTCAGTCACAGTCACAGTTTTTCAATTTCTCAAAATATCCATTTTTCATTTTTACAATTTCCCAATTCACCGGTTTCCAAATGATTTGTTACTTTCGTTTTTGAAAACAGCCAGTTAATGAAAAAAATATTTTTTATATCTTTCCTTTTGTTATCGCTAATAAGTAATTCTCAGAATTTTGATTACCAGATAAGGTTTGAAGGTATTGGCGACAACCGTGAATATTCGCCAGAATATGCCATGCCGCAAACTATTTTAGGAACGCGGGGAGCTTTTGAGCTGGGCGTTGAAATGGATGGTCACCGTTTGCGGGGAGGATTAAGCGAGTTGTACGAATTTGGAAGTGCCATTAATTTTCATCAACCTAAACTAACGATGTATTATCAATTTAAGGATGAACAAACTGAATTTGTATTTGGCGCATTTCCTCGTAGTGGCAAAATTAACTTTCCACTGGCAATGCTAACCGATACCCTTTTATACTACCGACCAAATATAGAAGGTTTTTTTGGTGAAGTAAATTGGGATTGGGGCCACCAAAATGGATTTGTTGATTGGGTGAGCCGACAAACAGAGACGGAACGTGAAAATTTCATGGCAGGTTTTTCAGGAGAAATAGGTTATAAGAATATATTTATTCAAAATTATTTACTGCTTTTCCACGATGCACATACTTCCCTGGACATTCCCGGCGACCACATAAAAGATTATATGGGATTTGCCTTGCAGGCAGGAATTAGAACTTCAAAAGAATCTGTTTTGCAGGGATCGGTTAAAGCTGGAATACTTGAGTCTTCGTATCGGGAGCGTGGTGGAGTAACCGATGGTTTTATTAATGCTGTCAGCTTTTTTGCTGAAGCAAATGGCAAGTATAAAAATTTTGGGATTAAATCGGTTTTAAATTCAGGAGCAGGACATCGGTTTGCTTACGGCGATCTTTTTTATCGGGTAAAAAACTACTGGCGTACCGATGCCATTTGGTATTTTATCAACCACGAAAAAGTAAAAGGAACATTCAAACTCTCGTTTCATCTGCTAGATTGGAACGATTTAGATCAGCAGCAGCAACTTTCTATTATTTATGTTTTAGGGAAGTAAAGCTTATCTTCTATTTGTTAGTATTTTGGAATTTCTATAGAATCTATTCAATTTTTCACTTTTGGGAATAGGATACATAAAAAAAATCCCCCCTCCCTTATTTATAATCGATTTAAATACTTTTAAGATCACTACTATCGTAACCAATAGAAAATCAATAATTAACAACTGTTAACAATAAACATAATATTCTATGTATTACATATAAAACATTCAAACTAAAAGATTTTCATTACAATCTTATCCTACTTTATAAAATTTCTTATAAAGTATTTGCATATCACATAAATTTATGCTTAAATTGCATCTTATTAAACTGAAAACTTCACCAATGTTGTTTATTGAAGATAGAAAATACGCAGATTTATCGGTAAGTGAATTAAATAAATACCGACAAAAAAAACGAATCCTTAGTTTATTATATAAACATGAGGGACTTTCGACTCAACAAATAAGTAAACATATTCATGTAAGTATTCCCACCGCTATTGTTCTTCTAAATGATTTAATTTCATCAAAATATATTATATCTAAAGGAATAGGAAAATCTAAAGGAGGTAGAAAACCATTAATTTACGGACTTGCAAAAGATTCGTTGTTTGTTATTGCTTGCGATATGGGTAGGTATTTTACAAAAATGACCATTTTCAATACACATAACGAACAAATTACTTCTTTAAAAACTATCGAAACGTCTATTGATGACCCTAAACTGGAAGAGAAATTATTTGAAAATGCAAATGAATTAATTAAAGAATACAATATTCCATATAATAAAATTTTTGGAATTGGAGTAGACATGCCCGGCTTGGTAGATTCACAAAAGGGTATAAACTATACTGTTAAAGATGAATTACTACAAAATATAAAAACCCGAATTCAACAAAAATTTAACAAGCTGGTATATATTGACAATGATGCACGCATGCAAGCCTTTGGAGAGTATATTTTTGGGAAAGCCAAAGGTAAAAACAATGCAATTGTTATTAATTGGAATTGGGGTATTGGTTTGGGAATGATACTTAACGGTAAAATATACGAAGGAACTACCGGTTTTGCCGGCGAATTATCGCACATAAAAATGATCGATGATGGGGGGCTTTGTATCTGTGGGAAAAAAGGCTGTTTAGAAACTATTGCATCGGCACATACACTTATAAAATATGCCAACGATGGAATTGAGAATAATGTGGTAACCCAATTAAAAGACATTAAAAAAACAAATTCTGATAAATTGTCGGTAGCAGATATAATAGCGGCAGCGAAAATGGGAGACGAATTTTCAATTTCCATTTTATCAAAAATAGGAATGGCTCTTGGAAAAGGAATTTCATACTTAATTCAATTACTAAATCCAGAAATAATTGTATTGGGTGGAAATCTTTCGAAAGCCAATCAATTTATATTAACGCCCATTCAGCAGGCATTAAATAAGTATTGTATAGAAAAAATAAGCTCCAACTCAGAGGTTGTAATTTCAGAACTTCCTGAAAGCTCAGGGTTGTTAGGAATTACAGCAACATTGTACCAAAAAGTTTTTAGCGATATGATAACATAAATTTCACCTTTATTAATTAGAAATTATTTGAGTAATTAATTAACAATTAAATTAAAATCTATGCGAAAGATTATTTTAATTTTTACTATGTGTTTTGCGCTTATGGGTAGCGCCTATGCACAACAATCAGTAACAGGAACTGTTACTGATGAAGATGGTCTCGGAATTCCTGGGACCACTGTAATGGAAAAAGGGACAAGTAGTGGGACAATTACCAACATTGATGGTAAGTACACCATTTCAGTACCAAATGATGCCGTTTTGGTATTTACTTTTGTAGGTATGACTACACAGGAAATTCCGGTTGGTGGACGTTCTTCCATTGACGTAACTTTGGCAACTAGTACAATCGGTATCGATGAAATTGTTGTAACTGCATTAGGTATTGAACGAGAGGCTAAGGCACTGGGTTATGCTGCAACAAAAGTTGCGGGTGAAGAATTAGTCCAGGCGAACACACTTAGCCCGGTTGCTGCCCTACAAGGTAAAGCTGCCGGACTTAGTATTTCTGGTAGTGACGGTGGTCTTTTTGGTTCTACCAAAATTGAGATCCGTGGTGTTTCTACCTTGAACAGTCAAAACAACCAACCAATTTTTGTTATTGATGGGGTAATCCTTGAAAATGCAATTGGTAGTGTTGGTAGTCATGACTGGTCTGGAAATGCTAATGACTTTGGTAACATGCTAAAAAACCTTAACGTTGACAATTACGAGTCGATTAACGTACTTAAAGGTGCAGCTTCAACAGCACTTTATGGTTCTCGTGGTATTAATGGTGCTATTGTAATTAAAACCAAAGACGGTAAAGGTGCAAAAGGTATTGGTGTTACTGTAACTCAAACCACATCTATCGACCATGTGTATGGACAACCTGATTTTCAGTATGAAAAAGGTCCGGGTAACTATTATGGTAATCGTTCTTATACAGGTGATCAGTTCGGCCAAGGATTTACCACTACCACTATTGATGGTCAGCAAGTTCCTACTTTAATTGGAGGTCAAGGCAGAATGTTTGGTCCGAGATATGATGGAACTACCATGATCGAGGATTATGATCATCAGATGATACCTTATTCGCCTGTAAAAGATCATTTTACTAAATTGTATGATTTGGGTTGGGGATCGAATACCAACATTGCAGTACGAGGTAGCGATGAAAAAGGTAATTTCTATCTTTCAACAGGTTACAACAAACGTAACGGAACTACTCCAAATAACGACTTTAAGAAAACTTCTTTATTTTTCTCGGGTTCAAGAAAACTTGCCGACTTTTTGCGTGTAAATGCTTCGGTTTCAGTAACCGGAAGCGAATCAGGAAATCCTCCTCGTAACTACGGTGAAACTATGATTACGGGCCTTAATTGGAGTACCATGTACGATTCTGATAAATGGAGAAGACAGGAAGTATATCAGGCACCTCATGGTGGTACACCAAGAGGTAATTTGGGTGATGAATATGCAAGTGTGCCTGGAAATGGCATCTGGTTTGGCACATACCTGAATGAAAACTTGAGAAAGGAAACTGTAGTACGTCCAATTGTTAGATTAACAGCTGACATTACCGACTGGATGCAAGTTGTTGCCGAAGGTAATGTTAACATCTTTAATACAACTTCTGAATCAAAAGCACTAGGTTCGGGATACCAGAACGAAGGTGGTTCATACAACCTGGGGCACAATACTGATGTATCGAAAACGGGTAAATTATCCTTTATTTTAGATAAAGAAACCGGTGATTTCTCGCATAACCTATTGTTACACGGAGAAGTATGGAGCCAGGAAAAAACCCGAAGTGGTGCACGTACAACTGGTGGTTTAATTGTTCCAGGGCAATTCTTCATCAATAACTCTAAAAAAACACCGCTGGTAAATACCACCGGCGTTTATGGTACTAAACAAATTAACTCGTTGTTATTCCGCTACAGTGTAGCATGGAAGGAACAGTTGTATGTTGATGTTACCGGACGTAATGACTGGTCTTCGGCATTGGTTTATACCAACGGAGAAGGTAATTACTCATATTATTACCCATCAGTTAGTACTTCATGGCTTTTCTCTGAAACTTTTGCCGACAACATGCCGTCATGGGTAAGTTTCGGAAAATTAAGGGCTTCATGGGCACAGGTTGGTAACGACACAAGTCCATACGCTATTAACAAAGGATATAGTACAGGAAACATCGAACATTCCAACGGGAATATTATTACCAATACTTTTAGTACTACAGCGGTAGATACCGAACTAGTACCTGAAAGGAAAACTTCGTATGAATATGGTATTACTTTAAATACCTTGCAAAACAGGTTAAATCTTGATGTAGCTTATTATAACGATTTAACTGAAAACCAGATCTCAACTATTCCATTACCAGGTGCATCCGGTTTTGGAGCTTTGTTAACAAATGTAGGCTCATTACGTAACAAGGGTATTGAAATGACCCTGACTGGGAAAATAGTTCAAAACAGAAATTTCAGTTGGGATGCAACATTTAATTACTGGAAGAACACTACTACTGTAGAGGAATTACATGAATTAACAGGTGATTTTAAAAACCTGTATGGTAGTGCTGGTTATGGTAATTACAGAGTTTCTGCTGTTGCTTTCGAGGGCGGAGAATACGGAGTATAATATAGTGATTCTAAAATTGCCCAGGATGAGGCCGGAAATAACCTGATGTCGTGGCATAACGGTGTAAAAGCACCCTATTATAAACGAGCAGGTGGACGTGAAAAGGTTGGTAGTATTCAACCCGATTTTGAAGGTTCATTTAGCACTGATCTACGTTATAAGAATTTTACTTTAGGAGTTTTATTTGACATGCGTTTTGGTGGCGAAGTAGTTAGTTTCCCAGCAAAGTATGGTACAGCTTATGGTGTATTAGAAACTTCCCTAAACGCTGGAGAAACTGAAAGTGAAAACCTTCTTGAAAAAGGAGTGACCTGGACAAGTAAGTATTCCGGTACTGAATTTACCAATGGTGTAATTCCTGCAGGTGTTTTCGCCGATGGAACTACCATTACAGGTCCTGACGGTACAAACCAGAATGTGGGCGGAATGACATGGACAGAAGCTGCGAATGCAGGTATTGTTGATGATGCAGTAGATGAAGGACAATGGGCTTACTGGCATAGTGCATGGGGCACAAGTGTAGTAAATCCTAACTGGTTATACACTTTAAGTTATGTATCATTAAGAAATATTTCTTTTGGTTACAACGTAAAATTGCCAAAATTCAAAATTCAAAACCTGAATGTAAACTTAAATGTAAGGAATGCAGGATATCTGTATAATTCTGCTCCCGCGAATTTACATCCTGAATCGGGTCGTGGAACAGGTAGTGCTCAATCTGCATTTATCCGTACCCTAATGCCTTATCAAAGAACTTATACATTAGGTCTTCAATTCACGTTTTAAACAATTAAAAAGGTAAAAAAATGAATAAAAAAATATTTATAACAGCAATAGCCTTTATTGCAATATTGTTT
>JABMPI010000619.1 GCA_013203755.1 Bacteroidota bacterium | reverse complement strand
AACAACAAATATAGTGCATGCCGCAGTTTCTTTTTCACAGAAAAAGAATTTATAAAATCAAAATACTTAAACCATAGAAAACTTATTGAATAAAGTGCGGCACGCACCATATTCAAACCGTTACCACACATTTCAAAACCAATTCATGCTTAATAAAAAGTAAAAGACTTTGTAACAAAAATTTAAATCATGGAAATTATAAAAACTAAAATTGACAAATATCTAGAAGAAAGATCTCAATATTTTAAAACAAAAAAAAGTAAAGCTAAGAGCATTCATGAATTAAGACTTTACTCCAATGAATTTACAGAATTTGTCACTTCACTTCAAGAAAATATACTTAAAATCATTAAAGATAGTGGCATAACGGATGAAGCTCAGACAACCATCATAATCGAATCATTTAAAAGTAAAGCAACAACAATTGTCAATGATTTATCAATTACAAATTCATAACAAAAGTGTGGAAACAAAAAATAACACATTTATAAGAAAACCTCATGATTAAACTAGCAGATATATACAAATACAAAAATGGCAGAAAAAAAATTGTGTTTTTTGAACTAGGAATTTATGACCTCTTAAAAGAGAAATTGGGATATCGATACACAAAAATAAATGGAAAAGGATACTATTTAAAAGATAACAATGGCATCTATGAGGTTTCATATTTCCATCATTTAGGAAATAGTTTTAGAACGTATATTGAGCAAGAATTTGAGAATCTGGAAATTTCAAATCAAATAGACCTACATAGTTTTATGAACGAATATTATCATAGGAAACCTATTAAAGATGGAAACTATGCAAGAGATTATTTGAGTGAAGGCTTTCAATTATCAAACTATAATTTACAACTCATATTGCAAAATATTGACCCTAGATTAAAATTTGAGAATGACAAAAAGGAGATGTTAGTATTTTTAAAAAATGAGAATTTCACGGAAACAATTGATACCATTGGGAATCTCAGAAAAGAGTATCCTCTTTTTTACAAACAACTATCGGAGAATAAATTCTTAATTTTTAATCAACCATATTATGACCTAAATTCAAAACAAACAATTTATGACTTCTGGAAAATTGAAGCCAAAAATGAAAAAGAGTTTTTATTAAAGAAAACAAAGAATTTTGTTTCAATTAAATATGGGTTTAATATGCTTGATGACATTGATAGGTATAACAATGAAAATAAGAAAAACGTGTGGTAACAACAAATATAGTGCATGCCGCAGTTTCTTTTTCACAGAAAAAGAATTAGTAAAATCAAAATATTTAAAACTAAGAAAACTTATTGAATAAAGTGCGGCACGCACCATATTCAAACCGTTGGGCATAATTATACAAAACACACAACTACTATGATAGACCAATACAAAGAAATCAAATTTAGTTATGCTTATAATATGGCGGGATCGCTGAGAGAAAAGATGTTCAGAAACTCAAAGGATGATTACTTGAATGACTATTTCGATTTCAATGATGCTACATTTCAAGACAAGTTATTAAAGCCAAATAAACTTACAATTTTGCATGACTATATAAAAAATGAGTTTGAGCTAGAGATTGAATATTTGGGGAGAAAAGCTGACACTGATTTAATAGCAAATGATTGGGAAGAGCTACTTAATGACTATAAAATAAAATATTTGAAAAGTGAACATGATGACGAAGATGAAACCTATGTTCGTTATCTTGAAGGTAAAGTTAATGAGTATGTTGCAGAAAAAGTAGCAAATGAAACATTCCAATTACTTTTTAGTGATAGAATGTTTTGTTTAAAATTTAATTCTGTAATCGCTGATAATATCAAAGACTTAAAATTAGTAGACTATCCAGATTTGCTCGAGAAAGATGGTAAATTGAAAAGATGCACCTACTTTTCTGAATGGGTACAACCTGCAGTTTTTCTAAGAGACAAAGGTTGCTGTGCTGTTTGTTTAAGGGATTTAACAGGGCTATTAAAGACAGGTTTTAATGAAGCGATTGACCACATTGTTCCCTTAAACTTAGGTGGTACTAACGATGTTACTAATTTTCAATTAATATGTAGAGATTGTAATTTAAAGAAACTTGGACATACAATTGAGACATCAGAGCATTATCCTACGTACTTTTAACGATAAAAAATAAAAAATTATGGACAGATAAATATTAAAATCATGAGTACTGAATTAATAGTCGGATTTTTACTTGGAATTATTTCTGCATTTGTTTCAGAATACCTTCTATACATATTTAAGAGTGAGATTTATGAAAAAATATTCGCTCGAAGAAAATATAAAAAGTTTCTTGGTAAGTATTCTCATGAAAACGGTATTGTGGAGATAACCCATTTGAGCGGTAATTATTTTCAAGCTGTTGGAGTAGAAAATAGTGGAGTAATTTGGAAAAGCAATCTTCATTATTTAAAAAATTCAGTATTTATGGGTGTTTATGATTGGAAACCAACTTCAAATTTAAATGATTGGGGTGAACATCATTTACACATCTTACCAAATGGTGACATTAGTGTTATATGGATAAATAAGAGTATAGATAAAGAAAGTAAGGGTAGGTTGATTTGGAAAAAAGAAAAATAACTATGCCCAACAATGCATATACTTTATGGCGGGTTACGTTATGAAAATGAACATTTTAGTTCCAAATATAAATCGGTGTGGCAAGAAAGATTTGTCTTTGAAAGTCCGCCACAAAGCATATGCTTCCCGGTTAGCCCCTATTAATCGACAAGAAAGATGAGTAAAGAAAAAGATGAAAATAAAATTCAAACAAACCTTAAAGGGCCATCATTAGGTTATACGGACAATTTTTCGAAAAGAGAAATGTGGAAGGAAATTGCAAAAGAACTTAATGGAGAATTTAAAATTAAACATAACTCTGGACATGAACTTGAAATTCATAATATTTCAATTCCTCATAAAAAATGGAATATTAATATTTCCGTTTCAGACAGCAGACCTTTAAAATTTCAAATTTCATTTTCATCAAGCCAGGACTTTGAATTAATATTGAGTCGGGAAGACTTTATTGAAAGAATTTTTAAAAAATTCAGGAAACCAGAGATTGAATTAGGCTGGAAAGAATTTGATAAACATTATCTGATTAAAAGTAACCGATCGGACTTGGTAAAAAATACAATAACGAAAGAGATTCAGAAAACACTTCTAAGACACAATGTTTACTCAATATCATATCAAACTGACTCATCGAAAAAAACCGCAGATTTGATAAGTGTAATTCAAAGGAGAGCAGGTAATAAAGAAATGATTTTTGAATTAATCGAAATGTATAAATTATTGATTGACAAATTGGAAAAATCAAGAATAATAAAATAACAGGGGCTAACAATAGCGCATACGCAATTGCCGCAGCAATGTCACCGTTGAAAAATTAGGAGTAATTTTGAAGTGCAAACTTTAATTCAAAAACATTATCTTAAGCGGCAACTGCGCATCGCAAATCCGTTGGCAACCATGGTGTCGTAACAACAAGTTCCATCTTTGGTTCATATTTTGTTTTTTTTTT
>JABMPI010000618.1 GCA_013203755.1 Bacteroidota bacterium | reverse complement strand
GAATATTCTGTTGGAGTTTGACAATTACTTTTGCTAACACATAAGTATCGTTTTCGGCGCTAGCCGAACAAACGCTCATAAATAATTGCCGTGACAATTATAAATTCAACATTTGTAATACGTTTCAAGTCTGGTAAAACCAGACAAAAAACTACTTCGCAAGCGGCAACTATTCATAGCGCAAACGTTGTACACCATAAGAAAAAACTAAGAAACAATATGATTAAAATACGACTAGTTGGAGATTTAATAGAAAAAAAGGAATACTCAAATTATGAAGATTCTGAGACTTATCCTTCTTCGACATATAGTTGTGACTCATGTGGTGAACAGACAAAATTTAATTTAAAGGATCTAGATAAACATAGATTTTCAAAATATTCAAACTTAAACCAATCTGACCAAAAAATAATGGACAGATTAATATTATCAATGATTCCAAAATCAAAAATCAAACAGGAAAGACAAATTTGGGTATTGACAAAAAAAGATAGACTGAGGGTATATTTTAACAGAGTAATTTTAAGATTTAGTAATTTAACAAATCCTTTTCCTCCAATACCAAAGACTAAAGAAAACATTCCTGATTCATATATTGATTTTTATTGTCAAAAATGTAATCGACCTGTGAGAATTTATTATATCAGTTATATTGGAGGGAAACACGTAGAACATGGATATGAATTAAAATATTTAATGGACTGAAAAACTATAATTTACAGTACACCATAAATTTAAAGAGAGGAAGATATGAAAAGAATTTTTTTCCTAATAATAATTTTAATGACCTCGATTCTGTCATATTCACAAATAAAGGAATACGAGAATACCCACTTCCTAAAATTTAAAATATATCAAACTGAATTTGATATGGAAGTCCCATTTGCAGAAATTTGTATCTCAAGTAATAATGATAATTATTTCATTAATTGCAATTCCACTGACTTCGATGGTTATACCTATTTTCACATCAATCCGAATATATACAATATTGATTCAACAGTTTTAAGAATCCGAATTCTTCAGGGAAATACAATCAATGATTATGGTAAACCAATTAAAATACCTTTAAATCAAATAGAATTATTTAAGGAGTTTAAATTTGATCATGATTTAATAATTGCTGTGACTGAATATAAAATTCTAAGTGAAAAAGAATACAAGAAACACAGAAAAAAATATGGACTAATGCCTCCTAGACAACCATCGAAAGCGGTAGATGTAAGATGAAAAATTACGGTGTACAACAACAAATATAGTGCATGCCGCAGTTAGTAGTACTTTGAAAAGAATTTATAAATTTGAAAATACAAAAACCAAAGAAAAATATTGAATAAAGTGCGGCACGCACCATATTCAAACCGTTACAATACATTAAAATAAACAGCTAATGAACAAAATAACAAACATAATAATTTGGATATTCTTATTAGTAACGACTGATTTCTATGCTCAGAATGAATGCGAAAAATTAAGAGATAAAGAAATATCATTATCATATATAAGTGAACATAAAGAAGAATTCTTGTCGAATATTAACAAATTAATGGAATGCTATTATGACACTATTGACATCCAATTATTTAAAGGTCCAGCGGGGAATTCTTTTGAAGATATAATTGATGTGATAAGATTAGTAAAATTAACAGATGCACCTAAGGAATATGGTACTTATAAAACTATCCTAGACCAACTGAATGAGTTAAAAGAAACAAAAGAATACATGATTGCAAGAAATGCTGTTATTGCAATTAATGAAATAAGCATCAAAAAAGCAGATTTATCAAACTGGGTAGCTGATAGTATTATACTAAGAAAGATAACTTATACGGACTCTGATATTAAACAAATTAAAGGGATAGTTGCTAAAAACACCGAAGAAAATAGAACCTATTATAATGTTCTACAAGTATTTGCAACAATAAAGCAAGAATCAGAATTAGTTAATCAAGAATCAGAAATAGTTAATCAAGAAACACTTTTATCTAGCTGTGCTACTCCTAGCTATTCTGACTATTTTTATATACCTCATAATTTGAAAGGATATTTTGAATACTCGGAAGGTATAGAGTGTGCAAAGAAAATGAACAAACCAATATTTTTATATTTTAATGGCTGGGGGTCTATTGATTCAAGGGAATTTGAATCAAGTATTTTATCTGATAAAGAAATATTAAAAATTTTAAGACAGGAGTTTATTATAATAAGCCTCAATACTGATGACAGAAGTGTAGCAAAAGAAGAATATTTCATTTATACAGAACAGGGGAATGATAGTATAACTCAAATGGGGAAAATAAATCAATATTATCAAAATAAAATGTTTAATGAGAACATTCAACCTGCTATTTATACTCTAGATTCTTCAGGGAACGAAATAAACAAAGCATACAATTTTGAAATATCTTCTGTCACAGAATTAAAAAAATATTTGATTGAAGGAATGAGAAATTATTATAAATAACGTATTGTAACAACAAATATAATTCATGCCGCAGTTTCATTTTCATAGAAAATGATTTAGTAAATTTGAAAATACGTAAACCAAAGAAAACTTATTGAACATATTGCGGCACGCATCATATTCAAAACGTTAGCGTTCATGCCCCGACCCGCAAACAGCCCATTTGCAAATCGCACATGCCAATGCTAATCCAAAATTTGCAAAAGAGCTGTTTTTTCCTGACATGCAAATTGATTATATTTGCACTATGGATGTTTTGACTCATGAACAGAGACGGAAAAACATGCAAGCAATTAAAAACAAGAATACAAAAATTGAAGAATTGCTTGCAAAAGTTCTGTGGACAAAAGGGTACAGATATAGAAGAAATAATAGAACTGTATTTGGAAAACCGGACTTTACTTTCAAAAAGTATAAAATCGCCATATTTTGCGACAGCGAATATTTTCATGGAAAAGATTGGGAAATTCAAAAACACAGGATAAAAACCAATACAGAATTTTGGCATAGAAAGATTGAAGATAACATTAAACGGGATAGAATAGTAGATTCTAAATTGTTAAAAGATGGCTGGAAAGTAATTCGCTTTTGGGGTCAGGATATTAAGAAAAATACAGACCTTTGCATAGACGAAATTGAAAGCGCAATTGAAGAAAGAAAAATGATAAAGTACTCTGAATTAAGAGAAAACATAGAAATCCAGCCCTTAAAGGATGAAGACAACTGTCAGGCATTTACGACACACTATCTTCACAATATGGATAATGGTACAGCGCATTGGTTTGAAGACCCAGCAATAGAATATTTATCTAAATTCTCAGAAAAACATCCCCTATTAAAACAAAAAAAAATAAATTTTAAATGGGATATCCCATTTCCTACACCCAAAAAACCTAAGTTCAAATTTATTGACCTTTTTGCTGGAATTGGTGGAATAAGATTGGCTTATCAGAAAGTTGGTGGCAAATGTGTGTTTTCTTCTGAATACGATAAATTTGCAAAAGTGACTTACGAAGCTAATTTTGGAGAAGTCCCTTTTGGAGATATTACCAGAATCGATGAAAAATATATACCAGATCATGATATATTATTAGCTGGTTTTCCATGTCAGCCATTTTCTATTGCTGGTGTCTCTAAGAAAAATAGTCTTGGTAAAAAACATGGATTTTTAGATGAGACTCAAGGGACTTTGTTTTTTGACATTGCTAGAATTCTAAAGAAAAAAAGACCGAAAGCCTTCATGCTTGAAAATGTTAAAAACCTAGTTTCACATGACAAAGGTCGCACTTTTGAAGTTATTTATAATACTTTAGATGAGCTTGGGTATCAAGTTCATTTCAGGGTTTTAGACGGTAAACATTTCGTTCCTCAACACCGTGAAAGAATAATAATTGTTGGTTTTGATAGAAAAGTTTTTAAAGGGAATGAAAACTTTAAGTTCCCAAATATGCCAAAACCAAAAAGAAAATTCCGTGATATTCTTGATAAGAATCCTGATCCAAAATATACTCTGTCTGATAAACTTTGGAATTATTTGCAAAACTATGCTGCAAAGCATAAAGCCTTGGGAAATGGATTTGGATTCGGACTAACGGATATGGATGGTATTAGCAGAACGATAAGTGCTAGATATTATAAAGACGGTTCTGAAATATTAATACCACAAGAAGGCATTAATCCTAGAAGATTGACCCCCAGAGAATGTGCAAGGCTTCAGGGTTTTCCAGATAATTTTGACATACCCGTTTCCGACAATCAAGCATACAGGCAGTTTGGTAACTCTGTTGTAATGCCACTTATGAATGCGGTTGCAAAACAAATTACTAAAGTGTTTGATAACTACCATGAATAATAATACATTAGAATTAGCAATACAATCATGTTCTGAAAGCAACATTGCATTCAGTAAGTTTATTACTGCAAATGACGCAGGAACAACTGGAGGTCACCAAGCAGGATTCCATATTAGTAAGAACTCATGGCAACTATTCTTTGACAGCCCCGGAATTAAAGGTGTAAACAAAGATGTTTTTATTAAAATAAAATGGCAGAATGATTTTGAAACTGACAGCCGTTTTATCTATTATGGAGTTGGTACAAGAAATGAATATCGCCTGACTCGTTTTGGTCGAGGCTTCCCTTATTTACATGACGATAATGTAGGTGATTTACTAGTAATATCTAAGAAAGCTGATAAATACTATGAAGCTTTTGTATTAAGTAGTGATGACGATATTGAAGGATTCTTTTCAGCATTTGGAATTTCCTCTACAGAAACTAATAGGCTTTTACCGAAAGCCACGGAGTTAACGGTTGAAGAAAAATTAGAAATACTATTCCAACAGTTTTTAGATAGACTTACTGTTGATTTTCCTCCAACAATTGAATTAGCCACCGGAGCCAGAAGAATTTTTTTTGAGGCATACAGTTTATCTCAAAAATCTGTTTTGTCAAAACCTGATGTTGAAATACTTAATTGGATTTCCACGGAGTTTGATCTGTTCAAGTTTATTGAAAATGATAGATATGGAGAAATAATTAAAACTCCATTTCCGACTGTTGAAAATTTGATTAAAACTGCAAACACAATACTTAACAGAAGAAAATCAAGGGCAGGTAAATCATTAGAACACCATCTTTCAGAAGTATTTAATATTTGGAATTTATCATATACTCCTCAAGCTATAACCGAAACTAAGAAAAAACCAGATTTCATATTTCCAAATATTGAGACTTATTTCACGGAACCGAAAGGAAGCCCAAAGTTAGTATTCCTTGGAGCAAAAACAACATGTAAAGACAGATGGAGGCAAATTGTTGGAGAAGCAGACAGAATTCCTCAAAAACATCTATTCACACTCCAACAGGGAATTTCTAGTAATCAACTGAAAGAAATGAGATTATCAGGCGTCACCTTAGTTGTCCCAAAACCATATTTGACAAGTTTCCCAAAAGAACATAGAGAAGATATTTGGACTCTTGACAAATTTGTAAAACATGTTGTGAATACTCAATCATAATCTACGTTTGTGGCAAGCATATTGCCAAGCCACACATGCAATCACACAATCCAAAGCTTGTCAAAAAGCTTGCCCATCCAACCGCGGACTGAAAGAAAAAAGCACGAAACGCTAACAACAAATATAGTGCATGCCGCAGTTTCTTTTTCACAGAAAAAGAATTGATAAAATCAAAACACTTAAACCAAAGAAAAATATTTAATAAAGTGCGGCACGCACCATATTCAAACCGTTAGCGTTCAGCAAAAGAAAAACACAGCAAATGAGAATAATAGTGACAATTTTAACGATACTAACTTTTATTAGTTGTTCGACAAAAAATGACTTTAAAAACAGATTCACCTTCGCCAATTGTGACCTGGATATTCCTATTGTCCAAATTGATTATTCAGACCATTATGATTCAATAAGATATGATATCCAAAATCAATTTAAATATGATTTATGCGAAAACTGTTCTTGGATTGATTTTAAAATACCTTTTGAGTATGATAGTAAGCAAGGGTATTTAAAAATAATGGTAGACTTTGACTATCCGATTTGCGAGAATTGTCCAGTTCCTATTCGACTTCGAAATTATTATTCGATAATGATTAATAGAAATAATCAATTACTTGTGAACGGAGAACCAATGAAAATTGATTCCTTAAGAAGTTCGATTATAAAATATTTTGACAATGTTGGAAATCCAGAAGGACAATACCCTGAGAAATATGAGCAAGTGAATCTTCAATTTTTCTGGGATAGACAAACTGACATTTCTTCGATTGAAAAAATATTGACTGAAATTTCAAAAGCTCATTTAACATTCGTCGAACACAAAGTTGCTGAGAATGGATTAGAATTCTGCAAATTGACTAATGGAGAACTTAATAATTTAAAAAATAAATATCCTCTGAGAATAGAATTTGAATTAGGAAAAATAGATTTGAAGATACCTAATATTGATAAATTAGAAGAGCTTAAAGAAATTCAGATTATTGATGAAGATATTGAAATTGAACAGAAATATTAATAAATGCCGAAACGCTAACAAAAAATATAATTCATGCCGCAGTTTCATTTTCATAGAAAATGATTTAGTAAATTTGAAAATATGTAAACCAAAGCCACTTATCGAATAAGATGCGGCACGCATCATATTCAAACCGTTACCGCCAAGTGTAAAAAGACAGAATCAGCAGACAATTTGCTACTTAATGACAGAGAAAAATTAAATTGAAAAGCCCACGCACAAATAGCACATTTGGTTTTTTGCCAACACGCAAAATGACCAAACCCGAAAAAAACCAAAAGAGCTATTTTTTTGCCAACGCACCAGTAAGATTTGATATCTTTATGATTTTTAATAATTAGACAGAAACGAATGAATTTAATAGATACAGGAATAGAAAAAGGACTCATTAGGTTTGACGAAAACCGTGATTTTATAACATATATTCATCAAAATAAAAAACGTAATTACAACAATCCAGAAGAGAAAGTACAAGCCGAAACTTTTTTGACTTTAGTTCTTATTTATGGCTATTCTGAAAAAAGAATTAAACAATTTGCTTCTGTTCAAATGGGTGCGGAGACTAAAGAAGCAGATTTGATTGTTTACAACGATGATGAATTGGAAGAAACATACATTTTAGTTGAGTGTAAAAAAGAAGATTTAACCGACCAGCAGTTTAATATTGCAGTTGACCAGGCATACAGCTACGCTGTTGCCGAAGGTGCAAAATATGTTTGGACAACTTCTCGGATTAAAAATCAGTATTACGAAGTTCCTGACAAAAAGCCGAAAAGTAGAATTGAAATACCCGATATTCCACAATTTGGAATTAGTAAACTTGCACCCTACAAATATGTAAAGGGTGGCATCTCGCAAACCAACACCGAATTTGCCGACACCAACGTTTTAAACGAACCTGACCCAAATGTAAAACAGAAATTTTTTGAACTGGAAGTAGTAAGCGAAAGTGAATTGACAAAAATTTTCACCCAATCACATCAAGCACTTTGGGGCGGTGGACAGCGAAATCCAAGTGTTGCATTTGATGAATTGGATAAACTTATTTTCTGCAAAATTTGGGACGAGAAGCATCCAAGAAAAATAGGCAAGCCTTACGATTTCCAAATTTTTAGAGATGAAGAACCAGAAGATTTATTAAAACGTATCAAGAAAATTTATGCTATTGGAGAAAAAGATGCACCAGAAGTTTTTAAAGATGGAATATCACTTACTGCACAAGAAACGCTGACAATTGTAAAATACTTTCAGAGAATCAACCTAAATAAAACAGACCTTGACAGCAAAGGCAAAGCCTTTGAAACTTTTATGGGCAGTTATTTTCGGGGAGAATTTGGTCAATATTTTACACCAAGACCAATTGTAAAATTCATTGTTGATAGTTTGCCAATTAATCATAAATCAAGGGTTCTTGACACAAGTTGTGGAAGTGGTGGTTTTTTACTTTATGCGTTAGACAAAGTGAGAGAACAAGCCAACGAATATTACGACCCAATTAAAGATGAGAAAGACCATTACACATATTGGCACGACTTTGCCGAAAAAAATCTTTTCGGAATAGAGATAAATGACCAAATTGCAAGAACCGCCAAAATGAATATGATTATTCACGATGACGGTCATACAAATGTAATTGCATCTGATGGACTTTTAACTGACTTTGAAATGCAAGAAAAGTCAGGTAACAAAGAGTTTAAATATAATTCATTTGATTTCATCATTACTAATCCTCCTTTTGGAAGCTCAATTAAGCTTTCTGAAAAAGCTTATTTAAGTTTGTATTCTCTGGGGTCGAAAGAAATTGATTGGTTAGACATTAAAGCTGAACTTTCAAAAAAGAAAACACCAAGAGATAGCCAAAGCACTGAAGTATTATTTTTAGAGCAATGCCACAAGTTTTTAGTAGAACACGGTTATTTGGCAATTGTAATTCCAGACGGAATATTGACCAACAGCAGTATGCAATATGTCCGCGATAACATTGAAGAAATGTTTAGAATTATCGCCGTTGTTTCTATGCCACAAACAGCATTTAGTGCGACAGGTGCAGGTGTAAAAAGTTCAGTTTTATTTTTAAAGAAGAACAGCGAAACCCAAACAGAGAAAATAAACAATAAAAAGAACAAGCTAAAAATAACAGTAAAAAATGATAGCAATTATATTTCTACCATCCAGAAATGGGAAAAAGAAAAAATAGCTGCAATCAAAAAATTAGGAGTTGACGCAAAAGCTTTGAATCCTAAAGCTAATAAAAAAGAAATTACAGAATTGATAAAAGATGATAAATCAGCAATTCAAACTGCATATACAGATAAAGTTAATTTACTAAAAGAAGAATTGACCGAAAAATACTTTTTGGCAAAGCAAGATACTTTAGACGACTACCCCATTTTTATGGCAATTGCCGAAGATATTGGGTACGATGCAACAGGCAGGAATACTAACAACAATGAATTGACTGAAATAGGTAAAGAACTTGCCAAGTTTATTGCTCATATTAATAAAACGGAAAAATAATGAGCAGTTACGAAATACAATCAAAAACATTAAACAAAAGCCGAGTTTTCATTTTGCAAAAGAGTGAATTAGAAAAACGACTTGACCCATTTTATTACGTCCCTGAATTGTTGGAGCTTGAAAAGAAAGTATTATCCAAGCAGCCAAAGAAATTACGTGATTATGTTATTGGAATTTCAAGTGGTGCAACACCCAAAACAACCGAAATCGAAAAATATTATGCTGAAAAAGAAAATGGCATACCTTTTTTAAGAGTACAAAACCTTTCGCCTACAGGAGTTTTAGAATTTGACGAATGCAAATACATCAATGAAGAAACGCACGATGGAATGTTGAAACGTAGCCAAGTAAAAGAAGGCGATTTGTTGGTTAAAATTACAGGCGTTGGTAGAATGGCTGTTGCTTCTGTTGCACCTGAAGGTTTTGAAGGGAACATTAATCAACACGTTTGTGTAATACGGACAGGACAAAAAGAAATTAGTGAAACGCTTGCAGCGTTTCTAAATTCTGATATTGGCGAAAAATTAGCCAGTCGAAGAAGCACTGGTGGAACAAGACCAGCATTAGATTATCCTGCGTTACTTTCTATTCCAATTATTGAAGACAAACGAATTTTAGAGATTACAAATAAAGTAGTAGAACAGAAAAAGCAAAACGAAGCGGAAGCCGAAAAACTTCTCTCAAGTATTGACGATTATTTGTTAAATGTATTAGGAATAAAATTACCTGAACCGCCTGAAAATACTTTAAAAAATAGAATTTTCACATCTAATATAAAAGAAATTTCAACTAATAGATTTGACCCAAATTATTATCAAAATCATCATAAACAAAACTATGCTTCTATTGAGAAATCAAAATTCAGGACTCATATTCTAAAGGATATTACTGAAACTGTTTTTCAAGGTGTTGGTCGCAACATTGATGAAAAATCTGAATTTATTTTACTAAAAGTAAAGAATATAAAACAGAGTTGTGAAATTGACTTTGATGATACAGAACCAATTGGAAATTTTCCAAAGTCAAAACTATTGAATATTGGAGATATATTAACTCCATGTATTGGTGAAGCTGTTCGTCAAATTAAGTTTGCCGTTTTTGAAAAGGAAAATGACAAATATTTGGTTGATAATAATACTGGGGTAATTCGACCAAATATATCTGTTGACAGCTATTTTATTAAATATTGCCTTTGTTCCTCAATTGGCAAGATTCAGATTACTCGTTTAATTGGTGGCGGTGGAGTGCCTTTTCTTGGCTCAGATAATCTTAAAAAAATAATCATTCCAGTTCCTCCACTCAACAAACAAAAGGAAATTGCCAAACATATCTCAGGCATAAGACAGCAAGCACGAAATCTTAAAGACAAAACAAAAGAAGCTTTGAAAAAAGCGAGTGAAGAAATAGAAAAGATATTATTATAATTAGCCAACGCATTTGGTGGCACATTTGCAATTCGCACAAGCCAACGCTAAAACCAAAAATTGCAAAAGAGCCACCAAAGCCAACACACGGCAGACAG
>JABMPI010000617.1 GCA_013203755.1 Bacteroidota bacterium | reverse complement strand
TTTTGTGAAACAATATTAATTAGCCGAACTGATCCTGAGAGAAGTCGAAGGATCTCATGGGTTATATTCCCCGCTCCTTGGGGCGAAATAAAATATTATCAATTATGATACCCCGTCCGCTTGCGGCGACGAGCTAAATAAACCTACTACATCGCACAAAAATATATATGGAACTAAATATTTATTCGTGAACCGCGAACATTTTTTTCCCATTAATTCGCGGATGAACATTTGTATATACGCAATGTTGTAGAATAGTACGGCAATAAAATACAAAATTGTCTTAAAATAATTTTATCTAAAAAATAACAACATGAAAACAATTTTAATTACTGGTTGCAGCTCGGGTTTTGGATACAACGCTTCAAAATATCTGGCTGAAAAAGGTCACCACGTTATTGCAACAATGCGAAATGTAAATGGAAAAAATTCTAAACCAGCTCAGGAATTAAAAGATTTTGCAAGTTCAAATAGTCTAAAAATAGACGTGCTGGAAATGGATGTAACATCCGATGAAAGTGTTAATGCCGCAGCAGCTCAGTTGCCAACGGTCGATGTTTTAATAAACAATGCCGGGCTTGGGTATGGCGGTGCAGTTGAGGCCTTTACAACCGACGGTATACTTGATCAATTAAACTTGAACATTGTTGGAACAGTAAGAGCTTCTCAAGCTGTTTTGCCGGGTATGCGTGCACAAAAGTCGGGTTTAATTATACAAGTTAGCTCTACTGCAGGACGTGCTGCTTTTCCTGGATTTGGCGTGTACCACGCAAGCAAGTGGGGACTTGAAGGTTTAAGCGAAGCAATGCGATATGAGTTAGCTCCATTGGGAATTGATGTTGTTATTGTTGAGCCGGGACCTTTCTCAACAAATTTCTTTGGAAATATTGTACCTGCTAAAAACGAAGAAATAGCTGCTGCTTATGAACATGTAAATGGATTTATGGAAGGATTTGGGAAGCAGGTAGTTTCGATGTTTGCCGATGAAAACGCACCTACTGACCCTATGATAATTGTAAAAATATACGAAGATTTGATTAATGCGGAACCTGGAACTCGCCCGATAAGAACTATTGGAGGACTGGACTTTGGATTTCAAGCCCTCAATGATGCCACTGAACCAATAAGAAAAGCTGGTCTTGAAGGAATGGGAATCGGAGATTGCGATGGGCCAAGTGCTAATTAGTGTCAGCAAGAAAACTACTCTTTTTTACTGTCTTTGTCAAGAAGGCTTTAAAGACTAGAGTAACGTAGTATTTGGCGTTTTCTTGCAATGACTGATTAGCAAAGTAATTTTTGTATTCAGCATTAGTGAAAAGTTAAAATGAGTTGTTCAAAGATGACGATGTTATTTAAAACCTTTCACTTAATAAATAAGAGAAATAAATAACGAGGCTGTTTTCAATATTGGAAACAGCCTCGTTAATGTCTTGTATTTATTCAATAAGGTAAATTTACCTTAAAATACCTTCTTTAAAATAGGAACTCTTTTTACCAATAGCGCAACTGCAAAACTGGCAATTATTGCAATAGGCGTAAGTACCAGAAATTTAATTAGTAGCATAACTTCCCAGTCTATAAAAAGGATACTAATCAATACTAAAATAGGAGGGTGTAATACATAAACCGCGAATGCACTGCCAGATAGTTTGCCAGCAAAATTACTTTGCGAATTCCATTTTGTTTTAAAAATTCCCATTAGCGCAACCATTATTGAAATACCGGTAACTTGCTCCCAAATAGAATATGCCAGCGAGTGCCAGGTAAGCTTTCCTGCAAACAGGAGAACGCCATTTTGATGCGCTTTCAACATTTTTATTAATGTGGTAAAATGTATGGGTAGGTTGGTTAAATTTTATAAAAAATGAAATGAACTTTACTATTTTTTGGGGTGTTTGTGTTTTTATTGCAATTTTATTGACATTTAATTGGAAAATTTAGGGGTATGAGTATAAAATAGTATTATTTGACCGAATATTAAATGTAGAAGTTATTGCTAAATATGTACTGTAAATATTAATTATAATGGAAAAATGTCAGAAAATATTTGGATGTATTAGCAAAGTGATTATTTTTGACGAAAATTAGTACTACAGAATTAAGAATTGAAGATATGTGTGGAATAGTAGGTGCATTTGATTTGAAGATAGATGCTCAGGTGCTGAGACCAAAAGTTTTGAAGATGTCGAAGAAACTTCGTCATCGTGGGCCAGATTGGTCGGGAATTTATTGCGGGGAGAAGGCAATTATTGCTCATGAACGACTTTCTATTGTTGACCCTGAATCGGGAGGTCAGCCATTGTATAGTAAGGACAAAAAATTGATTTTGGGAGTAAATGGCGAAATATATAATCACCAGGAAATCCGCAAACAATACGAAGGCAAGTACGAATTTCAAACCGGTTCCGACTGCGAAGTTATTCTGGCTTTGTATAACGATAAAAAAGAGAAATTTCTTGACGACTTAAATGGAATTTTTGCTTTTGCATTGTACGACGAAGTGGAAGATGCCTATTTAATTGGTCGCGACCACATTGGAATTATTCCTTTGTATATGGGGTGGGACAAATATGGTAACTTTTATGTGGGTTCTGAATTGAAAGCACTTGAAGGTTATTGCACAAAAATTGAAGAATTTCCGCCTGCACACTATTTATATAGCAAAGACGGCGAAATGAAACGCTGGTACAATCGCGAATGGACAGAATACGAAAATGTAAAAGATAATCCGGCTGATATTAAAGAATTGGGACAAGCGTTGGAAGATGCTGTTCACCGTCAGTTAATGTCGGATGTACCTTACGGAGTTTTATTGTCGGGTGGATTAGATTCATCTATTACTTCTGCATTAGCCAAAAAATTCTCTGCAAAACGTGTTGAAGAAGGAGATAAAAAAGATGCATGGTGGCCACAGTTGCACTCGTTTGTAATTGGGTTAGAAGGTGCACCCGATTTGGCTGCTGCCAGAAAAGTTGCAGACCACATTGGTACAATTCATCACGAAATTCATTATACTATTCAGGAAGGTTTAGATGCCATCCGCGATGTAATTTACCACATCGAAACTTACGATGTAACATCGGTGCGTGCGTCGACTCCAATGTATATGTTGGCACGTGTAATTAAGTCGATTGGTATAAAAATGGTATTAACAGGCGAAGGTGCAGACGAAATGTTTGGTGGTTATTTATATTTCCACAAAGCACCAAATGCCGAAGAATTTCATAAAGAGTGCATACTGAAAATAAGCCGCTTGCACATGTACGATTGCTTGCGTGCAAACAAGTCGCTGGCTGCCTGGGGTGTTGAAGGACGTGTTCCGTTCCTCGATAAAGAATTCCTTGATGTGGCAATGCGTTTTAATCCTGAAGAAAAAATGGCGAAAAACGGTCGCATGGAAAAATGGCCGGTTCGGAAAGCTTTCGAAGATATGTTACCCGAAAGTGTTGCCTGGCGTCAAAAAGAGCAATTTTCTGACGGTGTTGGATACGGTTGGATTGATACCTTAAAAGACATTGCGACACAGCAGGTTTCTGATGAAATGATGGAAAATGCCAAATTTCGTTTCCCTGTTCATACGCCAATGAATAAAGAAGAATACATGTACCGCGAAATTTATAGCGAACATTTTCCTTCGGACCAGGCAGCTGCTTGTGTGCCTTCTTATGCATCAATCGCATGTAGTACTGAAACAGCTTTGGCCTGGGATGCTTCGTTTCAAAACAATGCAGACCCATCGGGGCGGTCAGTTCTGTCGGTACACGATGATGGTGCTGATTTTAATGATATTAAAAAATAATAGAATTACTTGTTTTGAATAACATATTGAAAACCGCTTGACTATTTGTTAAGCGGTTTTTTATTGGCAAATTTTTACGAAATTTCGAATCAACTCGTGGTTATAAAATTCGGGATGAAACTGGCACGTATACAATGGTTTTTGTTTGTGTTTCATCAACTGGTTTTTGCATGTTTTTGATGTTGCCAACAATTCAAATTCGTTGGGCAAGGTTATTGAATCGTTGTGCATCTGTTTTACTTTTATTGATTTTGACATTCCTTTAAAAAGCAAATCATCCTTTATAATTTGAACTTCAAAGTCGCCCGATTCGGGTTCTTCACTTCGTAGTATTTTTGAACCGTACATAAATCCTGTGATGTGATGTCCGGCACAAATTCCAAGTACCGGTCTCTTAAAATCCTGAATCCAACGGAAATAAGGGAGATGATGTTCAACAATGTCGTCGCCTTGTGGCGAGCCTGTTAAAATTGCCCCGTCAAATTCGTCGAAGTCAAAATCCAAACAAGCGTCATATTCAATAAATACAGATGTTGAGCCAACTTCTGCAATTATTATTTCTATGGGTTTGGCAAATTCACGTCTTCCGGGTTATGCATTATTAACGAGTAGGATGTTTGGCATAAAATGGTATTATTGTTTTAAGTTTTGAAAGGTAATAATTTTGAATAAAGGATATCTGAAACCTATTAAAAATCATAGTAATTCGAATGTTTCAAGTGAGTACATATTAAATGATTGCTTATCTTCACAGCAAAATCAAAGTCTGTATAATTAACCAGTAAAAAATGAAAAAATATTTAGTTCTTGTTTTAAGTGTAGCCTTGTTTGCCTGCACTCAACAATCCGGATTTAGAATTGATGTGCAATTAGAAGGTGCTGAAGGCCAGGTTTTATTAGAGGAACGGGTGGCAGGTGCGTGGAATTCTATTGATACTGCCGAAGTTGTGGATGGAGTAGCTGTTTTAGAAGGCGAAGTTGCTAATCCTGGAGTATATTATTTGTCGATTGCCGGGCAGCGGGCAAAAACAATGATCTTTGTTGAAAATGCAAAAATGTCTGTTACTGGAAAAATGGACTCGCTGAGCCTTGTGAAAGTTACCGGTTCGGCTACACACGATGAATATGACATGGTTAATTCTGAAGTGCAGGATATTACTGAAGCGTATATGGCATTGTATCAGGAATCAAGAGCTGCAAATGCCGCTGGCGATACAACAAAAGGCAGAGAATTAATGGACAAAGTGAATAAAATGTATGACGGAGTTGGTGTGCTTCAAACATATTTTGTAAAGAAAAACCCAGCATCGTATGTAACTCCCTATTATTTGTCTCAAATTCAGTACGGGAAAGAGGTGGAGGAGTTGGATAGCATGGTGAATGCATTGGATCCTAAATTACAGAATGTTCAAACTATCGTAGATTTAAAGGAACGCATTGCAAAATTGAAAACGGTGGCAGTAGGCCAAATGGCTCCGGATTTTGTTCAAAATGATAAGGATGGTAATCCGATTAAATTCTCTGATATTTATTCTAAAAACGAATTAACATTGTTAGACTTTTGGGCGTCGTGGTGTGGCCCCTGTCGTAGCGAAAATCCAAACGTAGTTGCTGTATTTAATGAATATAAAGGCAAGGGATTTAGTGTGTTTGGTGTTTCTCTTGACAGCGATAAGGATAAATGGTTAAAAGCGATTGAAGATGATAAACTGGCCTGGGATCATGTTTCTGATTTAGGGGGTTGGGGAAATGCAGCATCAAGTTTGTATGCGGTAAATTCCATCCCATCTAGTTTATTGGTAGACAAAACCGGTAAAATTGTTGCTAAAAATAAGCGTGAAGCGGAATTAAGAGAAGCGGTGGTTGCATTTTTGGATGCCAGACCATAGTTGCTAAAAATGATCAATTAAAAAAGCCTCTCTGTTGGTTAACAGAGGGGCTTTTTTTGTTGGTTCTTATTACTACTTTTGCCCACTTAATTATGCAAAATCATTTTGGAGAAATAGCTGGTGTGTTAACCGCAGTTTTTTGGACTGTTACCAGTTTGGCATTCGAGTCGGCGGGTAAAAAAGTCGGTTCTCTTTCGGTAAACTTAATTCGCCTCGTAATGGCGTTCTTTTTTATTGGAACTTACAGTTGGATTGCCCGGGGATTTTTCTTTCCAACCGACGCTTCTTTGTATCAGTGGAAGTGGTTGGCACTTTCCGGAATAATTGGATTCGTAATTGGCGACCTTTTACTTTTTCAGGCATTTGTAGTTGTGGGCGCGCGTATTGCAATGTTAATGATGGCATTGGCACCGCCTTTTGCAGCTTTTATTGGCTGGATACTTTTGGATGAAGTTTTGTCGCCAATGAGTTGGTTTGGAATGGCAATAACCATGTGTGGAATTGTGATTGTAATTTTAAAACGTGAAAAGACGGAAGAGAATGGTAAGATTGTTAAGAAGATAAAATCGAGTCATTCGGTGACCGGAATTTTACTTGCTATAGGAGGTGCGCTTGGACAGGCTGCCGGATTGGTAATAAGTAAAAAGGGAATGGGCGAATACGATGCTTTCTCTGCTACTCAAATTCGGGTATTAACAGGAATTGTTGGTTTTACTGTATTGTTCTTTTTTATGAGAAGATGGCCCAAAGTTTGGTCTGCATTAAAACATAAGTCAGCAATGAAACGAATAACATTGGGAGCGGTTTTTGGACCATTCCTGGGAGTTTCTTTTTCTTTGCTGGCAGTTCAAAATACACAGGCTGGAATTGCTGCAACATTAATGGCAATTTCACCGGTTTTGATTATTCCTCCGGCAATATTTTTATTCAAGGAAAAAGTAAACAGGAAAGAAATTTGGGGTGCAGTTATTACCGTTATTGGGATTATGTTATTCTTTCTTTAAGGAAAGTTGACAATCGCAGTTAACAGTCTCAGTAATCGGTTCTCAGTTGCAGATTCTAGTCACAGAAATCAGTTTAACCATTTTACAGTTTGTCAGTTTTTCTATTCTTTCATTCCCGCATTCAATCCTTCATGCATTAATTTAGCCATTCCTTCAATTCTGCCAATTTCATCTGCCTGTCCATCGAATACGAGATACTTTCTCGTTCTACTTTATTTAAAAGGAAATATGATTTTCTAAAAAAATCAAGTTTCGTTTGTTTTGTTTCAGAAAGTTCGCCTTGTTCTTTTAAAACAAAAGCAATCATTTCTATTTGTTCGTTATTTAGGTTTTTATCTTTTTCCAGGAATTCCAATAATTTTTCAATATTCATTGAATTAATATCTACCTCAATTTTAAGACACTGGTAAAAATATTGAATTTCATCCAGTGCTTTTCCTTTTTCTCCCTTTTTGCGGTAGCCAAGTATTTTATGAATGACTTCGAAAAGCATCATCAATTGCCGCATTAAAAAATCTTTTTCTATGCCCATATTTTTAAATGAAATTTCAAGATACAAATTCCAAATATCAAATAAGCATCAATTTCAAATTTCCAAAATCCTATAGTTGTCATCTTTGATTATTTTGTATTGGGTTTTGGAATTTGTTTGTTATTTGGAATTTGGGATTTGGTAATTATTCAATACTAATTACTCAATGTCTCATAGTCTAAATATAATGTTTAGTTTTGCAAAAAAGAACTTTGTTTATGGGGCATTTCGACGATATTTTTGGTGATTCTGATAGTTTTAGCGACGGCCTAAAAGAAGGTTTGGATTTTACAATGGAGAAAGGTTATCGGGTAATGACTGAAAGTTATTTGGTGCGTCGTGGATATTGTTGTTCCAATGGTTGCCGACATTGTCCATACCATCCGAAAGCGCAAAAAGGAAATACCGTTTTGAGAAGGGAAATAAAAAGAAATTAAAGCAATGCAAGGTAATGAACTTCGGATAATATTTATGGGAACGCCGGATTTTGCTGTGGCAAGTTTAAAGGCATTGGTTGCCGGTGGTTACAATGTAGTTGGTGTAATTACTGCAGCAGATAAACTTGCCGGGCGTGGGAAAAAACTAAATGAGTCGGCAGTGAAAAAATATGCTGTGGAAAACGGTTTAAATGTACTTCAGCCCGAAAAATTAAAGAATCCAGAGTTTTTGGAAGAGCTGAAATTGTTGCGAGCCGATTTGCAAGTGGTGGTTGCTTTTAGAATGTTACCCGAAGTAGTTTGGAATATGCCAAAGTTGGGAACATTTAATTTGCATGGTTCGTTGCTGCCACAGTACCGTGGCGCTGCACCATTAAATTGGGCGGTTATGAATGGCGAAACCAAAACCGGTGTAACAACTTTTTTACTGGATCGGAAAATTGATACCGGAAAAATTCTTTTCAAAAGAGAGATTGCAATTGGTGAAAACGATACGGTTGGAGATATCCACGATGGACTGATGGAGATTGGCGCAAAACTAGTAGTTGAAACGGTTGATGTTTTGGCAATTGGAAACTACAAGGCAATTCCACAGTCGGAAATAATGGGTGAAGCAGAGATAAAACATGCGCCTAAAATTTTTAAAGACGATTGTAAAATCGACTGGACAAATGATGCGGAATTGATTAGAAACCGGATTCGTGGATTGTCGCCATATCCAACTGCCTGGACTACTTTGGTTCATAAAGTTTCGGGGAAAGAAATTACGACAAAACTGTTTTTTGTAGGAAAAACCGATTTAACAGAAAAGGCAGGAGCGGGAACCATTAGCTCTGATGGAAAAACTTTTGTAAATGTTGCTTGTGGCACGGGTTGGTTGCAAATAACCGATTTACAACTTGCCGGTAAAAAGCGAATTAAAGTTCAGGATTTCCTAAGAGGCTTTCAGCAAATAGGTGAGTATCGGTTCGCATAAACTCATTCCCATGAAAATGGGAATCTCAATCTTGAATTCAGAGATTCCGGTCTGGGCAGGAATGAGGAGAAATTCCAAATTGTAAATTTCTCAATCGTGTCTCGTTATCAATGACAGATTTCTGTAAGACTCTGAATATCAAATTAATTTGTATTTTCCAATTTAAAGACCCTGAAACGAGTTCAGGATGACGTTCTATTATACATTGTTAGTTTGAACGTCGTGCCGAATTAATTTCGGCATCTCATTGTCATTTCCTCATTATGCCTAATCTGAAATTAGGTAAACTCTCGAAATGGCAGGGACACAAAAAAGGATGCCATCTGTACTTGTAATAAATATACGGATGGCATCCTTAACTTTCTGAACATGGTTTACTGCCTACTTTTTCTTGCTATTCATAATAAAGAAGTAGATAAGAAAGCCAAGTGATACAAATACCAAAAGAATTCCGATTGGTAAAACTGCATTGCGCCCATCAATCATGTCTCTATTTAAAAGTTTTAACAGATCCATTACTATAAATCCTAAACCTGTCATTAAAGCAACCAATCCCCATTTTAACGATGGATATTTGTTTGATTCGTCGTTTGCAATTTTAGGAGATTCGAGGATGCCCACTCTTTCGTACTGTTCTGCTTTAATTAACTTTCTTTTTAAGAGGTGTTCGCCAATTAGTTTGATGATGTTGTACCCTGCAAAAAAGATAACTGCTGTAATTAAAAGATCTTCCATTATTATTTGTTTTTAAATTTTGAATTCTGCCCATTTGACTGTATGAGTTTCAAAAATGTTGCAGGAAGAAGCTTTTTTTTTTTTGAAAAAGGAGGAAATGAAGAATGTCGAATAATAAATGAATGTCGTTTAGTTAAGGATAATAGTCGTCGACTTCGCTCAGACTGACTGTCACCCTGAGCGAAGTCGAAGGG
>JABMPI010000616.1 GCA_013203755.1 Bacteroidota bacterium | reverse complement strand
TTCTATAATTGAATATTTATTTTTTAAAGCATCGCCTTTTGTAGGAATAGCAGAAGAAACTATTGCTGGAATACTTGCAAGTGCAGCGGTTCCTACTGCTGACTTCATTAAGAAATTTCGTCGAGATAAGTTCATTTGGTATTTGATTTTAATTTGAAAGCTAAAAGTAGAAAGAATAAACCTTATTTAGAAATTCAATTGAATTATAAAACAGCAACAGAAATTTTGCTCTATTTTGCGTTTTCGTCTCTGCAAACGAAACCATCTTCTTATAAACACTTTCAATAATTACCTTAAAAACTCATTTCGGCTCGAAAACGAATTCCATTTTTGTCTGTAAATCCGCTATCAACATAAGTATTACCTAATTGACGGATGTATTCAACTCGCAATATTTTAAAAATATTGGTTAATCCCACACCAAATTCAACATACGGTAAGGTTAAGTTATTTGAATAATAATCTGGCAAATCAAACACAGGTTTATACGAACTGTTTAAATCTCCGTAGTGGCATTTAAGCGAAATCATTTCTCGCAACTTTAGGCGTTTTACAAGTGGAATACGATTGAGAAGAATACCTCCTCCATTATAATCGAGATGCATGTTGGTGTAAACATTATGAGCAAAAGATGCATAATGCAATAAATTGTATCTGTATTTTGCATATCCGAACGACATGGAACCGGCAGGTTGGTCTAATAAATCGAAGGGTGCATCACCAAACAAATATCCTCCGTTAACCATATACCGCATAAAAGATTGCCCCATGTTTAGCTTCCCTGCTATTGAGCCATGAAAATGAGAATATAAACCAAATCCGGGTACATTTTTGCCTAACAGTTTGGTTTGTCCAATATCCCAGCTTAAGTTTATTACAGGTGTTTTATCAATGTAATATACTCTTGCGAAATAATAGTTATCGTAGTGCTGACCAAAGGCCAGCCTACAATTTAGCAGTATGCCATAATTAGCGTAACGCTCATAATTTACACCGGTATTTACAAAGTTTACCTGGGGTGTACTTTCACTGGATAGATAATAGGGAGAAACTTCTACATTAATATTATTATCCGCATTATATTCTAGGCTAACATTAAAACTTTTCTCTTCTTTTAAATATGGATTTTGTTCTCTGGAAGTAAATGCTGCAACAAAATTTCCATTTCCCTTCGTATTCGGATTTTTCTTAATAAATTTCAGATATTTATCCTGAGAAACTAAGTTATAATCGTCGGAGTATTTTGCTCTAAGAATAAATTTGTCCATTGGCAAGGGTTGGTAAGCAATGTTTAATCCGTATTTAAATCCCTTATTTTTTGTGCCAAATCCAACAATTCCACCCATCGTAAAACGTTCAAACAATTGTTCACCGGTACGGATTGGAATCGTAAAACGGTTACCTTCAACGGCATTTGTACTGTAAATGTCGAATACCGGTCCAATATCAATTTTGCCTGTATTTACATAACTGGTTAGTACCATTCCACCAATCGCATCAACTCCTTTAACTACCGGGTTTTCTTTTAACTTATCAACTTGTTCATAAGTTCCTTCCTGAATTAGGTTGGAGGCAAATTCAGGTTGATGCTTCCACTGGCTCGCTTTTACTCCGTTCAGGCGTTTTGAGGTTGAGTAATTAGTTGTTTTAGTTACCATCCAATTTCCACTATTTATTTCGTCAATACGCTGCGAGCCATATTTCGTAGTGTCTTTATTTAGCATAAGAGCCAGGCTCAAACTAATTTCCTGTTCGTTATAAAACCAAATGCCCTCATCGGTTTTCTGGAAAGAAACATTGGCTTTAAATCCGTTTACAAAGTTTATGTTGGCCTCTTTTTGGATGTAGGCATAAACATGGGTTAATGCAAAATTGCCACTTTCAACCGTGAAACGACCAGTGAACAAAGGATTGTATTTGTTTTTTGGAGTGAATGAAAAACTATAAAATTTATTGCCGTCAACCACTGTGCTGTCGTTTAGGTAAATGTTATAGTTTAACCTTGCCGTATTGCTTATTGGAGAAGTAAAACCGCGTCCCAGAATATCTATTTGCTCCTGGTAAAAATCTAAATCTACAACCACATTCAGTAATATCAGGCTTTCAATGGTTTGGTTCAGTTTCGGAAAAATACCATCTTTTTTGCTGTAAACTACACTCTCCTTTCCTGCGTTTTTCGCTGTTCCTAATTCGGCTATATAAATGGGCGAAAACTTTAAATCCTGACCATCCATTTTCATGGTTACTTCGTCCAGATTATTAATAATTCGGTTTGCCCTGGAGGTAGAATCAATAGCAACATAAACTGAAGTACGTGCAAAAGTATTGAAGTTATTTACCCACTTCATATTTTCGCTGTTTTCCTTTTTATGTTCCAGAATTTGTTTAAACAATACTTTCGCACGCGACACTTCGGGATTTACCCGTACTTCATTCAGTAATTTTACATCTTCAACCAATATTACCTCAATTGGGATGTTAACCCATTTTTCTTCTATTATTATCTCTTTTTTAATATAACCAACAGAAGAAAAACAAAGTGTATCGTTTTTAGGTACATGAAGCTGGAAATAGCCATTTATATCCGATATCGTTCCAAAATTTGTTCCCTTAAACCAAATATTAACAAAGGGCATCGGATCCTGGTTTTTTTCATCTATAACAACCCCGGAAATCTCCTGTGCACAGATATGAATACCAGTAATAGCCAGAAGTACGGCTATAACGATTTTATAAAACATGATAAATTGTCTGTTTGCTATTTTTCTATTTTCAATAACCAATAAAGGCCTTTAATACCAACTTTTATATCATCAAGTTTAAGTAGTACAAAGATTTTTTCGATATACGCAATTAGCCCCCAACCAATAGCGAGATAATAGAACCAGGTATTAAACCCAAATACAAAGAGTACAAAAAAGAAAATACCTTGTACATAACCTGCCGATACCGCCGAATAAAGGTGAAGACCAGGTATTTTACCAAACTTGAAAAACGCAACAATATAGCTGAGTATAAAAACAAAAAGGAAAATATATAAAATCAATGCATGGGGTTCTATTTCTGTCCATTTAAAAATAAATAAGCCCAGCAAAGCTAAAACATAAGTACAAATATCGGCCAGGTTATCGAGCGCTGCACCAAAATTGGTTTGAAGTTTAAATAAACGTGCAATGTTACCATCCAGTATATCGCTTACAAGACTGATGCACAAAAAAATAACAAACCAACTTTCGCGACCTGTTAGTGCAAAAAACAGGATTAACGGAAATACAAGAAGACGGTAAAGACTTATTATATTAGGGACATTTAAAACACTCTCTCCTTTAATTATTATTTGTTTCATTTTCTGTTCGATTAATTTATAATAACATTTGAACGCTTTGGTTAAAACATTTTTTTAAACAGCCTGAGCCAATATCTGCTTCCCTCCATTAGACGAGATATTATCAAAAAAATACTTCATCATTTTAAAAATATTTTTCTCATTTACCTCATCGCCAGGACTTAAAATAATTGAGTTAAGATTTTTTGTGTCGAATAAAATATTTGTGTCAATATAGTTACCTGAAAAAGACATGCCTGCATGAATAATTCTTTCCAATGCATCCATCTCTCCCACCTCAATATGCCCGACCAGGGTAATATTTATTGGCAACAACTTACAAACGCCATTGATTAATTGAATGTTTTTCATTGAATTCTTTGCAATAAAATTCATAATTACAGGCAATTCATTTACTTCCAAAGTCCTCATTAAATAGCTAACTACTGTATTTATGGGAATAAGATTTTGGGTTGAATAAGGATCTATGTGTACCCTCACGGTTTTGTTAGGATATCTTGCAGCCAGGCTATGAATTCTTTTTGCGAAATCAAATATACCATAGTCGGTTTTAGTTACTCCCGTAATAGAATTACCAACAACCTGAGACAATCTAATAACATGACCATTTAGCCTGTTTTTGTCAATATTTTCTTTCACCACATTCTCCGCGAATCTTTTTGATTGCTCGTAATAGTTCCGAAATTGGGTGATATCCTTGTTTGGGTAAAATTTTTCTTTAAACAAACCTTCGAATTTGCCACAAGAGTATGCCGTACCAACAAAAAAGAACCTCGATTTTTTTGTGGCATATTTCAAAAATACTTCTATCGCATTTCTAACTCCATTAACATTAATACTAAATATCTCATCTTTCGTTTTTTTGTCGAATTTCAAACTAGCGGCAAAATGAAAAAAATCAACATCTCCATCAAATATGTTTTCCATTTGTTTTTCCGTGATCGAGAAATCGTCATCGAGCAAGGAGTAGCTATAAGTTTTTAGCTTATTAAAGTTTACATGTTCTCCATCGTTAATCTCTGAAAGTGCATTTTCCATCCTTTGTTCAGACGAATATTTGCTGCTTGCTCTTACTAAGGCAACTACTTCATAATTTTTATTTCGCATTTCGTGAATAAAATTAGAAGCTATAAAACCATTTGCACCGTTAATAATTATTTTCTTCATTATTGTAAATATTTTATGTTTTTCGGCTACCCCTTTACAAACATGGAGGTTGTTCTATTGTTTCTTTATTTGCCATATATTATAAAGAAAGTACCAAAATAAACACTACACTTAGCGGAATGGTAAGATTATCAGAGCCTCTCCAGCTTATTAGTTCTGCCAGAGTACTTGTGATTGCTACCACTAAAGCCAGCCAAAATGTTTTAAGGTCAAATACTTCTCTATGAAAATACAAGGCTATAATACTTATTACAAGGCTGGAAACTAGGAATGAACCCGAGCCAAGCCACGTTTTATGTAGTTTTCGACCGAATAAAACTATCCTGCCGTTATATGTTTTCATACTAATTCCAAGAATTGCTGCCATGGGATCGCAGATCGCAAGTATCAGCATTGGAAGTAAATAAATAAATTTGTTCTCGAGCAAAAATGAAATAAGAAAGGTGGTATAAATAGACAATGGCAGTAAATAACTTCCAACCGACCTTCTTTCTATGTCGTGTATCGACTTAAGTTGTTTGCTAAATTTAGTAATAAACAACACTGCAAAAAATATTAGTGCAAGTGCGAACACATACCAATG
>JABMPI010000615.1 GCA_013203755.1 Bacteroidota bacterium | reverse complement strand
CTTCGCTTACAATATCTTTCATCAATTCATCGTGGCAACTTTTGCAATTTTTATTAATTACAGTTGTAGCTTTTTCCCATTCTTTATTTTGAACCGGAGTTTGATCCGGATTATTATTTGTCATCAATCCAAGAATTCCGGTTCCCAAAGCGGCATAAGTTCCCGGATACAATGCGCCCGTATTTATCCAGTAACGAATTGTTTGAATTTCATTTTCAGTTAAATTCACTTTCCCGTGCCCGTTCTCAATCTTCTCAATTATTTTACTGAATTTGTCGCCAACCATTCCGGGCTTATTTAGCGGATAAGGATGATTCAAACCATCATTTACCTGAAAGTGTGCCATTAAATTAAAATAACTGTGCGAATAAACGGGGCCACGGTCACCGGTTAATAAAATGCCACCTTTCCGTATTTCAGGATTGTGGCATTTTACACAGTTTCTATCTAAAATAGGTTGAATATCGCGCGGAAAATCTATAACCAATGGCATGTTTATTACGGGTTCTGGAAACACTGCATCTTTTGTCATTGCAATTGGTAGCCGACCATAATTTGTTGGAGCAAGCGACCGTTTTTCGTGGCAGCCAATACACGAAACAACTTCGCCGGGAACTACCGACGTAAAACTTTTCATTTTCTGAATGGCACTCCCCTTTTCATCTAAAGCAATAAAAAGAAAAGGCGTATTTGCAGGCAAATTAAAATGCGCTGAACCATCTTCGTGGACAGGAACTTTGCCAATAATTTTCTCCATTGTAAACGAGCCGGTGTAACTCAAAGGTTCATTCCCTCCGGTAAAATTCACCGGTTTCCGAAGCGTTTCCAAAACCAGAATATCAGAAATTGAACCTTTTTCAATCCCCGACATATTTCGGCCTTCATATACATTTTGAAGAATAATTGTACCGTAATTATTTTTAGTATTCAGATGCGAAGAAACAATGGGTTCCCTCTTTCTTGCAACAACCGGCCGGGGTTCAAATATTATTTGCTTGCCGCCAATAAAATCTTTGGGAAGTTCAAAAATACTTTTTTCAATTCCTGTATTATTTATTAATACTAAATCCCGATTTCTGGAAGCCATTAGAAGTTCTCGGTTAATGGCAACCGGATCGTAAACCTTATCTCCTTTGTCACTTTTTTTATTTACGAATTTCATGGCATCTAAATCGTCCGGGCCATTTGAAAGTGAAATCAACACTGGATAACCAGCGTGTTCGCGTGCACCGTGACCGGGTGAATAAGTTGCTAAAATAGTATCGTTTGACCACGGAACAGGTTTGGCATCAATCAACAAACAACTTCCCGGATTTTCAAAAACCGATGTTTGATTTCCATATAAAACGGTTTGTCTGGAACCATCCGGATTCATAACCCACAAATGGTGAAAATGAACCTGACTTCGATCTACATATTCCCAGCGAGTATATGCAATTTGTCCGCTTGAAAGTACCCAGGGTGTATTGTCGTGTTCAATATTAGATGATAATTTTGTTATTTCCGAGCCGTCGGATTTGCAACGATGCAATGTAGCAACTTGTGTAGACCAGCAATTTACCCAACATTCGCAACGGGTAGAAACAAAAATAATATCGTCATCGGGTAAATAAGTAGGTTCAATATCTGAAAAAGGACCGGATGTAAGTTGTTTTAAAAAGCTTCCATCGGTATCTGTTTCGTACAAATGGAAATGTTCTTCTCCCCCTTTTCGGTACGAAAATAAAATATTCTTACCGTCGTAATGCAACTGCGGATCACGAAAAGTGCCCTTTTCATCTTTAAATAAAATTTCTAACTGGTCGGTTTTTATATTTAATTTACAAAGGCTGCTACCTTCCTCAAATAATTTATTGTTTTCGTCCCACGCGTAATAACCAAAGTTAGCGTACCAATGCCCGTCTTTTGGCATTTTTCGGGTTACAAAAACTACTTCGTCAAATTCAGTAATAGAAGATTTTGAAATTACTACAGAATCGGATGCTGAATTTTTTAATGGAAAGAGTACAGGTAACAGCAGTAAAAGAGCGCATAATATTTTACGATGCAAACGGTTCATCGGATTTCAGTTAAAGTTAGAATTCCCAATTTACTGATAAAACAGAATAACACAAATAGAAACAATTATTCAGGTTGAATTTAAATAAGTGAATTGGTCAAATTACTTCCCAAAATAAGCCCTGCTGAGCATAGTAAACTACCTCGCAGTAGAGCTGCGGGGAATATAAACAGAGATCCGTCTACTCCGCTCTGAATCCCCGTCTGACCGCCCGACCGGCTTACGCAGTTGGACAGAGACGGGTAGGAGTTCGGCTAATTAATTTTAGATGTTTTTACCTCCAACTTATTCATCTTTCTATTCAACTCCCTCGGGTTTCGGAAATTCCCGCATTGGACTGTAACGAATGTACGAATCGAAAACCTCCTTATCAGGTCCAACAATACGAGGATCCTCAGATTTTTTTAATTCCTCTAAAAGAACTGTTTTCATCTTCTTTTCAATTTCAGCGAAATCGGCATTTCCAATTAAATTATTTAAACAAAATGGATCATCCTTAATGTTGAAGAATTCGAATTCTGGTCGTTTTCCATGCGCCAGATCAAAAAATGGCTTTACTTTTTCATCGTTCATATTTTCGATGATATAAGATTTTGTGGGGGCGCCATCAATATCGGTAAAAGCCCAGGCAGATTGATGAATACCATTTTCATCAATTCCATACATTGGCCAAAGTTCATCAGTAGTTCCAGCAACAATTCGCTGTGGTGCTCCTGCCGGCCAACGTTCGGGTTTCATATTCCAGGTTAAAAGAAATTCCTGGCTGCGTATCATTCTTTGTGGGTAACCCCAGTTTAAATACCTTGAACTGGAATGACGTTCGCGCCCGGCAAAAACGTATTCTTTTTCAGGATCAACAACTCCCTGTTTTTCTGATTTTAATGTACTTACAATACTTTTACCTGAAATTGGCAACATACCTTTCTGACTCGTTCCGGTAAGTTCCAGAATAGTTGGTGCCAAATCGGCAAAACTAACCGGATCATCTATAATTCTTCCTCCTGGAAAATCTTTAGGAAACCGAACTGCGAAAGGAACATGTACGCCATATTCGTAGCCATTTGCCTTTGCCCGTGGGAAAGCCATTCCATTATCGGAAGTAACAATTACTATGGTGTTTTCCAATTCGCCAATTTCTTCCAAATAAGCTAACATGCGCTGAAGGTGTAAATCAAACCACTCAATTTCCACTGCATAATCAAGAATATCTCCTCTCACAATTTCATGGTCAGGGAAAAATCCGGGTACTTCCACTGCTGCTAAATTTTTATTATTTCGTTTCCATGAATCCTGCTCAAATTTACGATGTGGTTCATTTGCTCCATACCAAAAAAAGAAAGGTTTATCTGCCTCAACACTATCCACAAAATATTTAAAATTTTCAAAATAATTAAAAGAGCCAATTCCTCCTGCTGTTCGCTCATCCTCCACAGAACCGTTTTTATATTGAATAGTACTGTGCATGATTCCACCTGCATCGGTTTTTCGCCAAAGCGAATCTGCTTCGCTTCGTGCATAACGAAATGGAGAAACTCCTTTTCCTGTTCGCCCGGTAACATAACCGTTGGCATCTAATAAATCGATAAACGGAACATACTTTTTTAACCATGAAGAAGCGTGTTGCCCTGATTGTTCGTTTTGCCAATGATAACGACCAGTAACTATTGTACTTCGCGAAGGTGCACAACCCGGCGAACCTGCAAAGCAGTTATTAAAATAGATTCCTTCGCTTGCCACACGATCGAAAGCGGGAGTATTTACAAATTTTGCTCCCGCAAAACTGGTGTGTGCAAAAGACTGGTCGTCGCTAATTGCAAATAAGATATTGGGGCGTTTCGTTTCTACCTTTTTTGTCTGGCAAGAAACTATAGAAATACCAAATAATATTAAAATGGATAATTGAAAGGAAATTCGGTTCATAAGTTTAGTTTTATTCAATTTTACCTAAAAATACAAAAAAAAGGGATTCCTAAAATGAAATCCCTTACTAATATTAACAATTAAATACCTAATTTATTTAAAAACCTCCTCTTCTTTCTGATAACCCTCTGAAATAACTGTAAGTTTTAGATTTCCTTTATTCACAATTGAAGGTTTATGGAGAACAGAAGGGACCAGAATTTCTCCATTACTTACAGTCTGATAAGTTTTTTCAGTCTCACCATTAAATGCTAAATTCATAGCCAGATTAGCTGCGGTAGAAGCTAACTTCTCGTAAGGTTTATACACAGTACAAGTTTGGTGTCCGGCAACAATTTCCTGAAGATTTCGAAGGTCTGCATCTTGTCCTGCAACCAAAACTTCACCTTCTTTTCCTGCTTCACGAAGAGCCCTAATTACTCCAAATGCAATAGCATCATTCCCCGCTAAAATTGCATCCACTTCATTGCTTTCCAACATCTTTTTGGCATGCTCATACCCCTCATTTTCTTCCCAGGCTTCTGTAAACACTTTGTAAATTATTTTTATATCCCCCTTATCAACCAATGGCTGTAACACATCTATTTGCCCTAAATAAATAGATTGGCTATTGTTATCACTCAATGCACCACCAATTAGCGCATAATTTCCTGTAGGTTTAATAGTAGTTAGGTAATCTGCCTGCAAAGTGCCAATTTCAACATTATCGGTTGACACATAAAAATCGAGCTTACAATTTTTAATCAACCGGTCGTACGAAATTACTTTAACGTTTTTTGCATGAGCTTCTTTTACAATTTCAGCAGCTGCAAACTGATCGACAGGTACAACTACCAAAACATCAACACCGTTGGCAAGCAGTTCTTTTGCCTGTACCAATTGTTTGTTGGCATCGTTATCGGCAGTTTTAACTTTAACAGTTCCTCCAAGTTCCTGGACTTTTTCAACAAAATAGTCCCGGTCATTTTCCCATCTCTCATTATCGAAGGCATGAACTAAAAAACCAACTTCCACTTTTCCCCGTTGTTTTTCAGCGCAACCATTCAAAAGAAAAAAAGAGAGAATTATTAACGTAGCAAATTTTAATGAATAATGCATATGGTTATATTTATTTATGTTTCTATTCAATTTACGAATTATTGGCATAAATAGTTAACAATAATTATTATTATTAGACTGTTATACAACACATGACATAACGAAACCTTTTTTTGAAGGAATTAGAATTTTCGAATTTCTTCGTATAATTTTTGAATTGGGAGACCCATAACATTATAAAAAGATCCTTCGATGTGGGTAATACCAATACAACCAATCCATTCCTGGATTCCGTATGCACCGGCTTTATCAAAGGGTTTAAATTTAGAAATATAATATTTGATTTCTTCCAGAGTAAGATCTTTGAAATTGACATTTGAAGTTGAGAAAAATGAAGTCTGCTTTTCCTTTGCAGTTAAGCACACACCTGAAATTACCTGATGTTTCCCCCCACTTAATTGTTTCAACATATGAACTGCCTCAATTTCATTTTTGGGCTTACCAAGTACTTTCCCATTTTTCCAGACAATTGTATCGGCCGTAATAACCAAATCGTTTTCAGCTAAATTATGTAAAAAGGGCCTTGCTTTTAATTCAGCCAAAAAAACCGGGATCTCGTCTTTTGTAAGATTTTCAGAATAAATCTCATCTACTTCCAAAATTTTTACCTGAAATTCAATTCCCAAAGATTTCAACAATTCATTTCTCCTGGGCGATTTTGAAGCTAAAATGTAATTATAATTAGGAAACCAATTCATTTAAAAAGCTCTTTTATTAGAATCGTTAATTAACCACTTTTTTTGTGCTCGCAAAGCTTGTTCTATAATATCTCGCACACAACCCTCACCACCATTTTTATGTGAAATATATTTAGAAATAGCTTTTATATCGTGGATAGCATCTTTCGGGCAGGTAGGAATTCCAACTACAGACATAACCTGAAAATCGACCAAATCGTCGCCCATAAATAAAACATTTTTTGCATCCACATTTGTCTTTTCCATAAAATCATTCAAACATTTTACTTTATCACGTGCTTTATCGTAATAATGTTTTACACCCAGTTTTTTATAACGCAACTGCACCCGTTCTATAAAACCGCCTGTAATTATCGCCACCGGATAACCAAGTTCAATTGCAATCCGAATAGCATATCCATCTTTAACATTTGCCGTACGAACAGGATCTCCCTCCGGGCTTAACGGAGAAGTATCTTTCGAGAGTACTCCATCAACATCGAAAACAAATGCTTTTATATCTAATAATTCTTCTTTAAAAAAACCCATTATCATTGCTTTTTATGATGCTCAAAAATACTTTTTGAAATTGAATTGTACAATTCTACATAGTTTTTATTCCCTTCCAATTCTTTTAAATGCGAAGAGATAATATTCTCGTCAAACCGAACGGCTGGTCCTGTTTGAGCATCTTGTGGTTCAATCTCCTGAACCTTTTGCGCAGTCTCTAAAATTAACGGCTTTAAAACATCAAAAGGAATATTTTTTGATTTTAAAATTTCTGAAGAAATCGCATATAAATGATTTACAAAATTACAGGTAAACACGGCAGAAATATGCAGCAATTTCCTCTTTTCAGAATTTAAAATTGAAACGTTATTAGAAATCTCACTTGCAATTTTATTTATTGAATATTCATTCTCTTTCGAATTGCTTTCAATAAATATAGGTATGGTATTAAAATCAACTTTGCGATTTTTTGAAAATGTTTGTAATGGATATAAAACACCGTAGTTGGTTGAATATTTGCTTAAAACAGAAAGGGGTAAACTTCCAGAACAATGAATAATTAGTTTATTTCTAAAGTCGATTTGAGACAAAACTTCATCTATAACCGAATCTTTTAATGCAATAAAATAAATATCGGCATTCTTAATTTCTTTTAATAAGATTGTGTATTCAGTATTCAGATTAGCGGCTAATGTTTCTGCCGACAATTTAGTTCTACTATACACCTGAGAAATAGCATATCCATTTTTATATAAGGCTTTTGAAAGATGAGTTGCCAAATTTCCAGCACCAATAAAACAAAATTTAAGGCTCATTTTCGAGAATTTATTTGTTTTGTATATATACTCAAACCAAATAGCTTTTCGGTTTTTATACTTGTTCTTTTTATCCACACCTTCATTAAAAAACTTTGTAGTAACCTGTTACAACGCAGTTT
>JABMPI010000614.1 GCA_013203755.1 Bacteroidota bacterium | reverse complement strand
AAGGTGTGGATAAAAAGATCAAGTATAAAAACCGAAAAGCTATCTGGTTTGTGTATTTTACCTTTTTATGAAAAATGACGCTAACAATTTATCGCTTACTCCTGATTCTACTCGGTTCTTTTTTTGAATAAAGAATTATACTGATATAGATTCTGGCTCAGCCCTCGATGTTTCGTTGCAGTACTTATTTTTTGGATAACCAAGTGTAAGTGTTGCATAAACCTGATTACCGGCAGGAATATTAAAATCTTTTCGCATCGTTTTATTGTTTTCCATCGCTTTAACAATGAATCCGATAAAACAAGTTCCCAGCCCCATAGTGTTGGCATAAATTGATGTGTATGTTGCCCAGATATCTGCATCGGTTTTTGCCATCCCCAATTTAGAGGCAGGGCCATGAAACAGCATTACTACAGGTGCATGGTGGCACACTTGCGAAGTATTGCTTTCCTGACGTTCAATAAATTGGTCTTTGTATTTTTTTAGGCTATCTACTTTTAGCGATGGTGCCAATATTTTTACAATTGGCCTAATTGCCGGGTTGGTAACTAATTTAAGTGTTTTTATTAATGAATTGGTCGTTTGGTCATTTAGCTTTTGTACATTTTCTGCAGTTTGCACCACTGTTATTTGAACGGGACGTGTATTACTGGCCGAAGGGTAGTGCTTCATGTTTTCAATAAGTGCCTGAATTGTTTCTTCAGAAACCGGCTTTTTAAAATAGCTCCTGCAACTGCGAATACCCGCCGATAGATTACGAAATCCATCGGAAGTAATAGTTGATTCCTCCAATGATTTGATAGTTCCCAAATCCGGGCTGACAGCATCTTCAGGACAAATAGCTACACAATGTCCGCAATGAATACAGGTATTGTTAATTGTTCCGTTTTCAATGTCAATGGCATTAGATGGGCAATCTTTTACGCATTTCAAACATTGGATACATTTTTCTAAATGAATAGTTGGCATATGAATTGTTTTTTGGTGGCGCGAATGTACGATTTTATATCTTTTGTCTAATTTATTTTTTTGTTTTATTAGAGTTGAAATAGTATGACTTATAAAAAAGAACCGTTCCCTTTATGTTTCAAATAAAAGGAACGGTTCTCTGTTCAAAAATGTCTTTATTTTTTTATAATGCGCCAAGCGGTTTCAGCCAGTAGTCACTTATTTATTCAAACTATTCCGCAGCCTCCGCCTTCAATTCTTCCTGTTTTGTTTGATAAGCCAAAACTAATTCTTCCACTTTTGCAGGATTTTCTTTTGCCAAATTAGAAATTTCTGTTGGGTCTTTTTCCAAATTATATAACTCCCATTCTTCACCATTTAATTTTACAATTTTCCACTCTTTTTGGCGGAACATTCTAAACTTATCTGTCCACCCCGACATGAAAAAATCCGGTTCTTCACGCACTCCACCTTCGAGTATGGGCATCAACGAATTTCCTTGCAAGCGTTGAGATTTTATAGTTCCAATTTTTTTAGGGAAATGGGTTTTTGTTGCTTCCAAAAGGGTAGGGGCAATGTCTACAATATGACCCGTTTGATGTGTTATTTGTCCTGCTTGTACTTTCTCTGGCCAACGCAAAATAAAATGTGTGTGTGCACCACCTTCATGACCGTATTGTTTAAAATATTTAAAAGGTGTATTTCCAGCATTTGCCCATGCTGCACTTAATGTTCTAAAACCTTCTGCAACTCCCGGAGGAGAATCAAAATCACGATTGCTATCGTAAGGGCACGAACCATTATCCGATAGATATATTACAATTGTATTGTCTGCAATTCCTTTTTCATCGAGGTAATTTAAAACCCTGCCTATGTTTTGATCCATACAATCTACCATGGCTGCAAAAACAGACATTTCCAAATCCAATTCATCTTGTTCCGTCTCATTTAATTCATCCCATGGGCGGTAAAGAGGAATCTTTGCTCTAATACTATCATTGTCTTTTGCATGGCCACGGAATTTATTGATGTTCGAACTTGGCGGACTCAATTTTGTATCACTCGAAATCAGTCCTTCAGCTTTTAATCTTTCGGTCCGTTCCTCTCTGACTTTATCCCAGCCTTTTTTATATTTTCCACGGTATTTGGCAATGTCTTCCGGACGAGCTTGTAAAGGATAATGTGCTGCTCCGTAACCCAAAAACAAGAAGAAAGGTTTTTCATTATTTACCGGTTCATCCATCCATTTCAATGCATTATCGGTTAAAACATCGGTTTTGAAAAAGGGCTTTTTTTCGTGATAAATATCCTGAGCATTCACATGTTTGCCATTCAAGTAAAATGGATTTACAAAGTCGGCAGCTGGCGGTTCGAAAAACTCACTCATTGCTTTGAATGTGAGTGATTGGTCGGCAATATTTTTCGCAAAAACATGTTCGGGTGCCCATTTCATCCAATGTTCTTTACCCGAATGAATAATGTGGTAACCGTTGTTTTTTAATATGCGTGTAAAGTTAATCGAGTTTTTACCCCCTTCATACAAACCGGTAAAGAGTGACGAACGCGAAGGTTCGCATTTCGACATGTTATAGAAATTTGAAAACCGTATTCCTTCCTCAGATAAACGGTCGAGGTTTGGCGTTTTTATTTCCGAGCCAAATGGGCCAATATCAGAATAACCAATATCGTCTCCTAAAATAAGGATTATATTAGGTTGCGTTTGATTCGATTTCTCAGGTTCAAATTGTTTGTAAATTATAAATCCGCCAAAAATCAAAACGGTTATAATAATCAGATAAATAAAAACTTGTCTCATAGTTATTTTTTTGAAGAGATCAAAAATACAAATTAAAATGAATGAGGAAACAATATTTTAGCGGCTGGTTATTTTTATTTTAGAATTTTGTGATATATTTTGCGTCCTTTCCATTCAATTTCTAAAATATAAAATCCGGTTTTTAATTGATCAACTTCAATATAGCTTTTCTGCGAATTAAAAACTGTAATTCTTCTTCTACCCGATAAATCGAATACAGTAGCATTATAATTACCTGAAATTCCATTAATATAAATACGATCCCTAACTGGATTCGGATAAACTTTAATTTGCTCTTCTAATTCTGTTTTTGCTGAAACTGGGATAATTAATACCGATTTTGTAAGTGTGTCGGCAGCCATATTTTCGTTATATGTTGTAAGTTGAATTTTGTATTCGCCGGGCTGAGAATAGGAATGAGTAATTGGAGATCCGGTTGCAGTGCTGTCGTTTCCCAAATCCCACTCTGTGTAAAAACTATCCGACGAAGTATTGTGCAAAGTAACTGTTAATCCATCAATTGTAAGGTTGAAATTAGCCGAAGGATGAAATTGATCCAGCAAAAAATTACTTATTTTATTTTGAATGGTATCCCAATATTGGTTGGGATCATCTTCTCCAAACATCCCGGTTGCCACTCCATAAAACTCGTGTTTTTTGCCTGGTACAAAATAAGTTTCATGTTCTACATTTCTATTTATTAGGGCAGTGTCGATACAAAATCCACCATAAGTTTCGGGAATTAAAAAATCTATGGCATCGTTTACAGGAACCAGTGTTTTTAGCGGCATTCCTTTTTTGAAATAAACCACATCATCGTCCTCCCCGTGCACCAGAAATACCGGCGTTTTTTCATCTTCAATTAATTCAGGTTTTTCCAATGCTCCCCACATCGAAACAATTGCGTTGGCTTGAGAACCGTATCCCTGAATTCCAACTGTATCTAAATTTCCCAGCGAAGGTTCAGTCAAAGCTAATTCCGGTATTTCGTGGGGTTGATTCATATACAAATTGTGTAATGCAACAAAACCACCGGCACTACTTCCAACCATGTAAATTTTTGATGTGTCAATTCCATAGTCTCCTGCTTTGCTTTTTAAGAAACGAATGGCTGCCCGGCTATCTTGAGTTGCCCGATAAACCGCCCGAGCCGCATTTTTTTCTGAAAGTTTGATACTAAGTGGGAAGCCCCAAAGGGTGGTTATTTCTGCACCCATTCCTATTCTGTAACCGAGTGCTGCGGTTACATAGCCTCTTCTTGCAAACGAATCGCAAAAAGCAATCATGTCGTCGTTTTTTTTCGATCCCATTAAAAACCCACCTGAATGTACAAAAATAATTGCAGGACGTTTAGTTAAAGTGTCGCCTTTTGGAGTAAAAATATCCATGTAAACCGGACGCATTTCAGTTTTGTTCTCACCATCATGAATATTATAATCTGCTAATAGGGAAAATGAATTATTCAACCAATCTGCAGTTGCATATTCAACATTTTTGAGCGTATCGGTTTCTTGAAATATTTTTTCTGAATACCTGAAAGGTTGTGCCCAAATTGAGGTTGCGCCCAATAGAAATAGAAGTACTGAGTAGAGCTGTTTCATCTTTATTGCATTAAACAACTAATTTTACATATTTATTTGTTGATGAACTCTTCCAATATTTTTAACCCGGTATTTAAATTCTTTCGTGCAAAACCAATTCTAAAACAATTTTCATTAAATCCATAAACCGTCGATGGAAGTAACATCACCTCTTTTTTTGCTATCAGATTTTTACAGAATTCATCTACTTTTAATTCCCCTTTTAATTTTGGAAATGAGATTGATCCGGCTTTGGGAGAGTACCACTCAAAAAGATTATTGTATTTCTTGAAAAAAGAATCGAGTAAATATAAGTTCTCTGAAATTATTTGAAGATTTTGTTCAAGTATTTCCTTTTTATTTTGCAGCGCAATTATTGATAGGATTTCGCTTGGTGCATTGTTGCAAATAGTTGTGTAATCTTTAAATTCAGAAATATTTTGCATGAGTTTTTTATTTCTAGAACTTAACCAACCAATACGTAAACCGGGCAGAGCAAAACTTTTCGACATACCAAAAAGAGAAATTGCATTTTCGTACAAATCACTGGCTGAAGGTAGTCTGTCTTTTACATCGTATTCCAAAAACCGGTACATCTCATCAGAAAATAGAAGTGTATTATTTTGCCTGCACAATTCAACTATTTCATTTAATTCTGTTTCTGAAAGTATTGCGCCAGTTGGATTGTGCGGGAAGTTGATTACAAGCAGTTTAGTATCTTTTCTGATTAACGATTTGAGTTTATTCAAATCGAACTGCCAGCCGTTTTTATAGTTGGGTTGCCATTTCGAAACTTCACAACCTAACGAGTTGGCAATTTCAAATAACGATTGATATCCGGGGAAAGTGGCAATTACGTGGTCGTCTTTTTCTAGAATACAATTCATGGCTATAAAAATTCCCTCTTCGGGAGCCATTACATTTATTTCTTCAGGTTTAATTAAAGTGTGAAGTTTCGCAATTTCTTCTTTTAAAAGTGGATGACCTGTGGATTCTGTGTATGCCAATTTCAGGTTTTCCCATAATTCCAATGCTTGTTTATCGGCCATTTTCAGAACTTCATTTAAATGAAGTGGCTCACAATCTGAGCAACTCAATAAATGTTTGGCAGTAAATTCATGTTGTGCAAAATAACGTTCCAGCTGGAATGGTTTGATTTTCATCATTCAACCTTTTTTATCGATTTGTATAGTAACTTTTTGTGCTCATCGTAAAAGTCAAAAGTTGCGGTTGGTATCCCATCTTGCTGTTCCACTTCAACCAATAAAAAACCTCCGCTTGCCGACTCGGGTGTTCCTTCAACATAAAACTGTTTAATCTCTGCATCCGGATCTGTAGATTCTTTATCGCCAGCCACTCTTCCTGCTCTGGAATTATTATCAACCAGTGCCCCTGTTGAAAATTCCTCAAACCCACTGGGGTGCATGGCATGATATTTCCAGTGCCGATCACCACAAATAATATAGAGGTTCTTTTTAAGAAAATTATTCTCTTTTAACCAGGTAAACAATTCATCGCCTTCGTGTTTAAAACCTTGCGGATTTACATGATTATCCTTTTTGTACATATCATCGGGGCCAACCATTGGAGTGGGGGAGATGATTAGTTTAAAACTTGCGTCGCTTTCTAATAAGGTGCTTTTTAACCACTCTATTTGCGTTTTACCCAAGAGCGTTTTTTCTTTTCCAATTTTGTCTGAATTTGCACTTCGGTAGTCACGGCCTTCCAGCATCCAAACCTGTACATCTTTGTTCATTCGATAAGTACGGTAGGTTTTGGCGTTGCTTTCTTCCAAATCAACCACTGGCAGTTGTTCTTTAAAACTGCTAATTCCCAGTTCGTGCGAGATCGGAAATACAGTAAACGGGTCGGCATCGTTAAGGCGGTAATCATGATCATCCTTTTCCCAATAGGTACCCACTTCTGCAAACAAATCTTTAAAACGCGGCTGCATAAATTGCACATGATATTTTTTCCGTAATCCCGCCTCATCGGTTACCTCTTTGCCATCAAATCTTCCGGGATGGGGGTTGTCCCCATTTTTTACTGCTTTATCAAAACCGCTTTTTGCCGGGTGGTCGAAATAAACATTATCACCTGTTCCAATAAAATAGTCAGGTTTTATCTCTTTTATAGCCACCAAAGCCGGATAGCCAAATTCTTTATCATTACCTGTATACGCTTTATCCCGATTATATTTCCCATAATGAAAATGGTAATAATTCATTCCGGTAACTACAGCAAAGGAAACTTTTGAGCTATTTTCTGCTCCCGGTAAAGTCCTAAATGTTCCCGCTTTACTTT
>JABMPI010000613.1 GCA_013203755.1 Bacteroidota bacterium | reverse complement strand
CCTGATACCTCATCGTATACACGATTGTTATATTCATCGGCTTCGTCCCAGTTCTGGAGCAGTTTTTCTACCACATAACCATAAATACCACCCCAACGTTCTCCTTCAGCATAACCGCCCACAAGGATAGGATCGCCAGTTGGGTCATTAGGGTTGGTAATGTTTGTCCCGCTAATTCGGTTATTTTCTGCCCCGTTAAATGGAAGTTTAACAGTTTTTTGATCGGTCATATAATCAAAAAATGCGTTTACATTCCATGATATTTTGCTTGTATTAATAATATTGGCATCTATCTGGAATTCAAGTCCCTTACTTGCAAAAGATCCAATATTAGTCCTGATTCCACTAAATCCGGTAAATGAAGGGATAGGCTCAGAGAACAACCTGTCGATTGCCGATTTGTCGTAATACTGGATTGAGGCATCCATCTTGTTTCCTTCAAAGAAAGTCATGTCCAAACCAGCAACCCACTCCCTGGTAGTTTCCCATACCAGCGAGGTGTTTTGTAAGTTTGACTGAAGTACACCACCCAAATTCGCGTAACTCACTGTTGAGTAAGCACCTTGGGTATCGTTAATACTCAAGCCTGCTGATTTTCCTGCTTCACCATATGAAGCTTTTAATTTGGCTTTTTTAAGCCAGCCAATACCTAATCCGCCCCAGAATCCTTCTTCGTGTAAATTCCATCCGGCAGAAATACCAGGGAAAAGCCCCCATTTATTATCATCCGTAAATTTGTAATGCCCGTCATATCTCAATGTGGCATTCAACAGATAACGTTTTTGATAATCGTAAGAAACCTGCCCGAACCAACTTTGAATAGCTGTTTTTGAATATGAAGTGCTAATCACTGTGTTTTCATTTGGAAGGCTTGAAATAATTACAGGAATTAAATCAGTTGATGCCCCAAAAGCAGTTCCGTTTACTGCGTAAGCATATCCATTCCTGAACGAAGTACCTGCCAATGCACTCAGGTTATGAACATCTTTAAATGTTTTTCTATAGGTTAAAAGTGCATCAAATTGTGTGCTTAACCCTGCAGTTTGCCAGCCCTGTTGGTTACGTTTTGAACCATTAATCTGGTTTTCATATATAATTGAGGCATAGCTCGATCCATCTTGCCTAAGTTTAATGGAAGGTTTAAATTTCAGTCCATCAATGATTTCCCATTCCAGGAAAGCACTCAGCTTAACATCTGTGTTAATCCTTTCCCTCATGAGGTTATTTTCGTAATATTCAGGATTATATTTCCCGCTGTTTTTGAAGTTAGGGGCAGGCGTTCCATCTTCATTCCATAATCTGGTTGTTACAGATTGAAATCCGCTCCTTTGATACCACTGGTTTCCTTCTCCGCGGTTTTCATCTTCAATGCCGTAATTAAAGCTTATCCCTGATTTAACTTTATCAGATAACTGTATTTCGGTATTTGCATTTAAATAATACCTTTTATAGTCATTAAATACACCAATACCTTTTACATCATAATAACTCATTGACACACTATATGTAGCTTTGTCGGTACCACCACCAATATTTAAAAAATAACTATCGGCACTACCATCGGTAAAAGTTGCATCCTGCCAGTCGTGGACTTGGAAAGCAAGTTGACGTCCGGTAACAGGGTCAACTGTTTGATGATATCCGTCGGGTAAAACACCTCCGTTGTACTGAAGTACATCATCTGCCCAATGAAGCAATGAAGCATTGTTTTCAACATAACCCGGCTGATCCGAGTGATATGGCTGAACTGCTGACCACCACTGAGATCTTCCGCTGATAAACTGATAGCCAAGCGGATCTTCATAATTAAGAAAACTCATCCTGGCATAATATACTTCTTCTTCGGGTGGTAATACGTCAAGCTTGTAACGTTCGATACTCTGATGTTCGCGAGCATACTTGAATTGAACATTAAATTTACCTTTTTTCCCATGCCTTGTTTTAACAATGATTACGCCATTTGCTGCCTCTGCACCATAAATTGCAGTGGCAGCCGCATCTTTTAGAATGGTAAACTCTTCCACATCGTTCATGTCAATAGCGCCAATGTCCGTTTGAACAAAGCCGTCAACAATATACAATGGAGTATCGCCACCAAAACCTGGAGTTGTACCACCCCGGATCTGTATACCCGGTGCAGAACCTGAACGTCCATCACTTTGGATGACCGTAACACCAGATACCTTTCCAATAAGGGCGTTCACAGCGTTACCCCCAGCAGGTATGTTTTGCAGTGGTTCAGCATCAACTGTTATAATTGAAGTGGTAACAGTTGCTTTTGATTGGGTTGAATAACCAGTAACAACAACTTCTTCAATTGATTTAGTTTCCTGTTGCATTACAACATTAATAGTTGTTTGCCCTGCAGCCGGAACTTCCTGTAATTCAAAACCAATGAATGAAAAGACAAGAACATTGTCTTCTCCCAACGTTAATTGAAAATTACCGTCAACATCAGTAATTGTACCTTGTGTTGTTCCTTTAATAACAATAGAAACACCAGGCAGTGACTCTCCTGAATCAGCAGTAACAGTACCCTCAACTGTTTTTGTTTGTGCAAATCCGGTTGTCTGGAAAATTACCAGACACAGCATCGAAAGAAAAATTCCCAAACTACCTGAGAAAATTCTTCCAAAATGAAATTTGTCTTTTTTGTAGTTTCTCATAAATTAATGATTTTTAAAACGTGTTAGATTTCAACTAAATTTTCGATGGTTAAAAGTACTTTGAAGTAAAAATCTACAGGGTACAGATATCTTTCAGTAAGGGGGCAAATCCAACGGGAAAATGCACATTTCTTTCCAAAGTGGGGTAATTTTCTTACATTTAGGTTAAGTCAATCTAAATGAAGTTAAAAAGTGTTTAATTTATATTCAGTATCAATGAGTCAAAAAAGCCATATTTTTATGAATTTAAATTTTGCAAATCGCTTTCTATTATTAATACTCCCAATTTGCTTTTTATTCCAAATTAATTCGTTTGGTCAGAAACCATTTTGGGGAAAAGCTGAGACTGAGTTAAAATTTAAACATTTAACAGTCGAACAGGGATTAAGCTCGAATGTTACCAGTACAATTTTAAAAGACCGACAAGGATTTATGTGGTTTGGTACTGACGCAGGTCTGAACAAATATGACGGATTTCAAATTAAAACATATTATTACGGGGATAAACAAAAAAATGCTTTAAGTAACGGAGTAATAAAATCGCTTTTTGAAGACAAAAACGGGCTGATTTGGATTGGAACCGATAGAGGACTTAATCTTTTTAATCCTGAAGATGAATCGATGGTTTATTTTTTAAGTGAAGCTGATAATCCAGGCAGTCTTTCTAATAATACCATTTCTGCAATTACAGAAGATAAAAATGGAAGTCTTTGGGTTGGAACTTTTTACGGACTAAATAAATTAACCAGTTGGGAAAACGAACAACCCTCATTTCAACGATTCTATTCTGAATACACAGATTCATCAGCACTAAGTAATAACCGAATATTTTGCCTGTTTTCTGATAGTAACGATAATTTATGGATTGGTACTGAAGGGGGCGGACTAAGTTTATTGTCTGCAGAAGATAAAAATTCCGGCACATTAAAATTCCAGCATATTTCTTCAAAAAGACCTGACAACTCCAAATTTGAAGAATCAGTAATTTTCACTATTGCAGAAGATAATCAGGGTAATATTTTGGTTGGAAGTGACAATGGTTTTACTATTATTGATACAAAACAGTCGGAATTTACTTTTAAACATTATCTCCCCAAAAGAGATGCTGAAAATTGGTTTTCGGAAGAAAAAATTTATTCCATTGTTGAAGATGGAAATGGACAAATTTGGATTGGAACATTTGGAGGAGGACTTTTTCTTTTTAATCCTCGAGAAGAAACTTTCAAAAAATATCAACACGATGTTTACAATGATCAATCAATTAGTAGAAACTATCTGTTTTCAGTGAATTCTACCGATGATGGACTTCTGTGGATTGCTGCAAGAGAGACAGGTATCGACCGTGTAAATCCCGGAACACAGATTTTTACACATCTCCAGCACATTCCAAATAATTCTAATAGTTTATCAAACAATGTAATAAAAGCAATTTCGGAAAGCCCGGATGGAAAGTTTTGGTTCGGCACTTTTGGTGGTGGATTGAACAAGTATGATCCTACAACTGCAAGTTTTGAGGCATTTTACCACGATCCGAATAATTCTGCTTCGTTGTGCAGCGATATTGTTGAATCTACCTGTTTCGACCACCGTGGACAACTTTGGATTGGGACAACAAAAGGACTGAATATGTACAACCCAAAAACTGATCAGTTTGAAAGTTTCAAGCATGATTCTCAGAATCCAAATAGTATTTCTGATGCCAATATTTGGTTTATTTTTCCGGCAAAAGATGAATCGGGAATTTGGATTGCTACATACGATGGGTTAGATAAATACCACTGGAACGAAAATAAATTTTATCATTTTAAAAATAATCCGCAAGTTGAAACTTCGCTTAGTTTCAATTTTATCCGTGCAGTTTATGAAGATGATGATCAAAATTTATGGATTTGTTCGTGGGGCGGCGGTTTAGACCAATTAGTATTAAAAGAAAATGCCAATTTACAAAATGCCCAATTTATTCATCGTACACATAATCCAGATGATAAAAATAGTATTAGCAACGACCTTGTAAATACAATTTTTGAAGATTCGAAAGGAAGATTATGGGTAGGAACTCAGGAAGGTTTAAATTTATTTAATAAACAGACCGGAGAATTTCAATCCTTTTATAAAACCAATGGTTTAGCTGATAATGTAATCAAAGGCATTCAGGAGGACAATTCTGGAACTATTTGGATTAGCACACAAAACGGATTGTCCAGTTTTAATCCGGAGGATAACAAATTCAGGAATTATTATAAAAAAGACGGGCTACAAGGAGATATTTTTAATTTGTCATCGTGCATTCGGAATTCAAGGAACGAATTAATGTTTGGCGGTAATTCAGGTGTCAGTGTTTTTAATCCTGAGAAAATTATTAAGAAAAATGAGTTCCCAAAAGTTTATTTTACAGGAATTAAAATTAACAGTCAAAATATTTATCCCGGAGTAGAAGTGGGTGACAGGGTACTTTTTAATAAATCGTTGAATCTTTCTCCGAAAATTGAACTAAAACACAACGAAAATGTGATAAACTTCGATTTTACGGCCATTGAATACGTTTACCCGGAAAAAATTGAATTTGCATACAAACTGGAAGGAGCAGATAAAGACTGGAATTATGCCCCGTACAACAACAGAATGGTTATCTATACAGGACTAAAAAGAGGCAAATACAAATTCAGGATAAAAGCATCGAATATTAATGGAGAATGGGGCGACAATGAAAAAACAATTGAATTCGAGATTTCACCACCCCTGGCAAAAACTAACCTCGCCATACTATTATATGTTTTGGTAATACTAACCATTGTATATTTTATAAGAGAGCAAATGAAAGCAAGAATTCGTATTAAGCGCGAATTAGCTAAAGAAAAAGAAGAACATAAACGTCAGGTTGAGATTGACCAGTTTAAATTACAGTTTTTCACAAATATCTCACACGAATTCAGAACACCTCTAACTTTAATTTCCGGACCGCTTCAGAAACTTATTTACAGCAAAGAAAAACTTCAGGAAACACAAAAAGAAAATTATTTAAATATAATGAACCGAAGTGTTTCAATACTTTCAAAGCTGGT
>JABMPI010000612.1 GCA_013203755.1 Bacteroidota bacterium | reverse complement strand
CTTTTACTTCCCAGCCATTTTCAGGAAATTCACCTGTTTTAGTACTTTTCCATTGGTCGGTTGAAACGCCATCAAACAACAATTTAAATCCTTGTTCTTTTTCACCTTCACTTAGGTTATTAATAATCAGGTTTTCAATGTAAATACCTTCTTGTGGAGCAGGTTTTAAATTTTCAGTTTTAATGCGAATATTTCTCCATTTAATTTGGTGCCCTTCACTTTCTTTCTTAGTGCCAATTCCATGAACTTGCAAAGCAACAAATCCCTCGGATGTCATGTCATCAATAACATGTGAAACTGGTATTTCATTTAACCAGGTACGAAGTGAGTTCCCAATACATTCAATTCGGTATTTGTTCCATTCTCCCATTTTTAAAGCTGAATGAGCATCAGGATTCAAAACAACCGGATATAACCAGCCGCGGCGAGCTTCGTCATAAATTCCCGCACTCCATGCACGTTCAGATGGATCAACTTCACACTGATAACCATGCACTCTCCCATTGTTATGATCAGGGAAGCTATTACTTCTGAATTGAATTCCAGAATTCATATTTTCCTCTACGAGCAATTCTACTTCAAATACAAAATCAGAATAGTTTTTTTCTGTGCAAAGAAACGAGTTGGGTGTATTCAAAACCGTAGTTCCCACAATCATTCCGTCTTCCACAGTGTATTTAGCTTCGCCGTTAAGTTGTTTCCAGCCTGTTAAGTCTTTGCCATTAAATAAGTTAGTCCAGCCATCTTGAGCAATTACTGCAACATTAAAAATCAATAAAAACAGAGTTAATAAAGAGAGGAATTTTTTCATTTTGTTATGAATTAAATTAATAAATTATTGGTTTAAAATATTTACCGTGTACGAACACGAAAGCACAAATTTAATTATTTTTCGCAGTGAAGCACAATGTTATACAACACAAATTCACCTTTAACTTATTTTTAGATTAATTAAAAATAAATGCTAACAAAAATAGCCGGGATTACCCAGCTATTATATCAATGCATTAAACTTTATTATTCTATTCCTAACTGGTCAAAAACAAAGGCATATTCCAGCGCAGTATCTTTTATCCACTGAAAACGACCGGATGCTCCGCCATGCCCAAATTCCATATTTATATGAAAGATAAGTAAATTATCATCTGTTTTCATTTCGCGAAGTTTTGCCACCCATTTTGCAGGTTCCCAATACTGCACTTGCGAATCGTGCAAACCAGTTGTTACCAACATTGCAGGATAATCTTTGGCTTCAACTTTATCGTAAGGCGAATATGCCAACATGTAATGATAATATTTTTCAATTTTAGGATTTCCCCACTCATCAAATTCGCTGGTTGTTAATGGAATACTTTCGTCGAGCATGGTAGTAACTACGTCAACAAAAGGGACATTTGCAATTACGCCTCTGTACAAATCGGGCTTTAAATTTACACAAGCCCCCATTAATAAACCACCCGCACTACCGCCTTTGGCAAAAAGCTTTTTTGAATTGGTATATTCTTCGTCGATTAAAAACTGTCCACAATCGTTGAAATCAGTAAAAGTGTTCATCTTTCTTAACAGCTTGCCATCTTCGTACCAGGCGCGACCGTTTACCTGACTGCCTCTAATATGAGCAATTGCATAAACAAAACCACGGTCGAGTAATGGTAGTCTTGAAAGGCTAAACGAAGGATCGATAGTATGTCCATACGAACCGTATCCATAAAGCATTGTAGGATTCTCTCCGTTTTTCTTCATTCCTTTTTTGTAAACTAACGACATCGGAATTTTTGTTCCATCCATTGCAGTAGCGTAAATCCGTTTGGTTTCGTAATCATTTTTATCGAAACCTCCCAATACTTCGGTTTGTTTTAAAAGTTCACGCTCTTTTGTGTTTAAATTAAAATCGAAAATAGAATTTGGTGTTGTCATTGAAGTATAACTAAACCGAAATACTTCTGTATCAAAATCAAGGTTAATGTTTGAACTAACGGTATAAACATCTTCATCAAATTCGATGGTATATATATCGCCTTTCCAAGGTAAAACACGTAATTGCGAGATTCCCTCTTTTCGCTCTGAAACCACAAGGTAGTCTTTCATTATATTAAGACCGGTAAAAAATATATCATCGCGATGCGGAATTACCTCGACCCAATTTTCTTTTTCGGTTGCAGTAACAGGTGTTTTTACCAATTTAAAATTCAGAGCATTTAAATTGGTTCTAATGTAAAAGTCGTTTCCGAAATGGTCTACCGAATATTCTAGTCCACGTGTACGAGGCTGAATAATTTCAAAATCGCCATCTGGATTGTTAGCATCTAAATATTGATATTCCGAAGTTAAAGTACTCTCGCTGCCAATTACCAAATATTTCTCCGATTTTGTTTTGTAAATAAATACGGAGAAAGTTTCGTCTTCCTCATAAAAAACCACTTCATCTTGTTGCGTAGGAGTACCGAGCGTGTGTTTCATAATTTTCATGGAACGCAACGTAACATCATCTTTCAAAACATAAAAAATGGTTGTATTGTCGTTGGCCCAGGTTACTTCACCCGTAGTTAATGGTATGGCATCTTCTAATATTTCACCTGTTTCTAAATTTTTAAAATGAATTGTGTATTTGCGACGACTAACTGTATCAATTCCGTATGCCACCATTTTATTATCTGGGCTAACCGACGAACCTCCAAGAGCGAAATACTCATGCCCTTTTGCCATTTTATTCACATCAATAATAATCTCTTCTTGTGCTTCTAAGGAACCTTTTTTTCGGCAAACCAAATAATATTCAGTTTCGGGCACAGTTCTGGTGTAATAGAAATATCCTTTCTTTTTATACGGAACAGAATTGTCCTCTTGCCTAATTTTTTCTTTTATCTCATTATATAATTTTTCCTGAAGTGGTTCAGTATGTTTTAAAACTGCTTCTTTATAAGAATTCTCAGCTTCAAGATGTGCAATTACTTCCGGGTTTTCGCGATTATTCATCCAATAATAATTATCTACACGTAAATCTCCGTGAGATATTAATTCCTTCTCAATTTTTTTTGCAACTGGTGGCATAATTCTCTCTTTTATTGTACAAGCCGCCAAAATCAGAATTATTGCGACAAGGGAAAAATTTATTCTATTCATTTTGATATTATTTATTGATAAACGAAAATACAACATTGAACAATTAAATTACGATATTTACAATCTTTAATTTATGCAAGTCGAAATTATTATAGCCGTTTACTTTGTTTTTATTTTAGCAATTGGAGTATATTCTGCATTCAAAATAAAAACGCCTTCAGATTATTATGTAGCCGGAAAAAAGGCTGGATTTATACCTGTGTCAGGAAGTTTATTGGCAACTATTCTAGGAGGATCAGCTATTTTAGGAACAATTGAATTGAGCCAAAAAATTGGTTGGGCAGCACTTTGGTTTTTATTTTGTGCGGCGTTGGGACTGTTTGTTTTAATTCCTCTTTCGAAATATGTAAAACGTTTTGGAAATTATACACTGCCCGAACTTTTGGGAACGTTCTATGGGAAAAAGGCCGAAATAATTTCGTCAATTATAATACCAATTGCCTGGTTAGGAATAGTTGCAGCACAAATTATTGCCGCAGCAAAAATATTAAGCGGTTTGGGTTTTATTGATTATGCGAATGCTGCGTTGGTTGCAGGTGCAATCTTTATTGTTTACACTTTACTTGGTGGCCAGTTAAGTATTTTAAAAACCGATGCATTGCAAGCTGTTTTAATTGTAGCTGGTTTAATTGCTTTATTATTTTTTTCAATCCAAAATAGTGTCGTCGTAAAAATTGAATCGCTCCGGGTTGATTCCTTGTTTAATAGCTCATTTTCTGCCATCGATCTATTGATTTTAATATTAACCTATTCCGTAACTTTTGTGGTTGGTCCGGATATTTATTCGCGGGTTTTTTGTGCAAAAGATGAAAAAACAGCTTCGCGAAGTATTCTACTTGTTGCACTAATCCTAATTCCTATTTCATTTGCATTAACTTGGTTGGGCATTTATTCTCAGCAATTTCAAAACGAAGGAATTGTTTCGTTTGCACAAAACCTTCTTCCGGGCTGGGCTTACGGACTTTTTATTGCTGCGCTACTTTCCGCGGTAATGTCGTCGGCAGACACCACGCTTTTAACTTCGTCGATGATTTTAAATGAGCTATTAACGGGAAACCTGAATAATAAAAAATCACTGGCAACAACGCGTGTACTTGTCGTTTTTATGGGAATTATAAGTATTATAATTTCACTTTATGTAACCTCAATTATTCAGGCTTTACTTTTTGCACTTACATTCTTCTCCGGTGCATTTGTAATTCCTGTACTGGCAGGGTTATTAAAAATTAAAGTGATTAATAACAGAGTTGTTTATGCAATTTTAATTGGTGGTATTGTTGCTCTTTTTGGAAAAATTACTTACACATTTTATAACGATATATTGGGAAATCTAATTATTGTTTTTTCCTATATTATTAATATATCTATTCTTTTTATTCCTAAAAGAAGTCACAAATTACTGACAAGTTGATTCTTGCAAAAAATACAAATTGAATATTCTAAATTTCTGGACAACGAATAAGAATGCTCAAAATTTATAAATCTATCTGCGGAATTACTTCAAAATGCAGATAAAGTGAAATAAGATTCAGATTGAAAAATAGTATAATCGAAAACATACAATCCGGTGGGGAAATTCAAATATCGATGAGTGTTGATAAGACATTCTATACATTTTGTATTTCAGATAATGGTGAGGGAATAAATCGTACACATGTTTGGTAGCCAAATTTGGTTGAAAAACGGGAAAAAGGTAAAGACAGTAAATTTTTCTATATAACCTCACAATTATAAATACTCTAATTATTTAGTTTATTAAAAAAAATCAACCGTATTTTTTATTTCCAGAGTGTTTCAATTCATAAGCGTTTAAAGGCTTTTCTGAAAATGAGAAAATATATTACTCTAATTTATAATAGTATTGTATAAATAGAAAATTTTATTTTAAGATATATATATTTATCTTCAACCACAATGATAAAATTAGGCTATTTTTTCATTAAAAATAGCAAATTCAAAATTTTACATAACAAGATTATAAATGGGGAAAGATGAAAAGTATAAAAGATTAATCGAGAGTCTGGGTAATGAGTATTTTTTCTATTCGCATAACCCGGATGGAAAATATTTTTATATAAGTCCATCTGTTGAATTAGTTCTTGGCTATTCTGTTGAAGAAGCTTTTGACGGTATTGTTAAGCACATGACCGATAGCGAATTAAACAGAAAAACAATAGAAACGCTTAGAAAAAGTGCCATAGGTAAAAAACAGAAAACCTTTGAATTTGAGCTTTATACAAAAAGTGGAGATATAAAAATTATTGAAATAACTGAATCTCCTCTTTTTAACGATGATGGAAGCTTGCTATCGATAGAAGGTGTTGCGCATGATATTACGGATAGAAAAGAATCGGAAGAAATTATTAAAGAGCAAAATATTGAATTAACAAAACAAAAAGAAGAGCTTCAGAAAACTTTGCAAAATTTGAAAGACACCCAAACCCAATTAATTCAATCTGAAAAAATGGGGGCATTGGGACATTTGATTGCAGGAATTGCCCATGAAATAAATACTCCAATTGGTGCTATTCAAGCTTCAGTGGAAAATATTTTTGCTTCGATAGATTCCACCTTGCAAAATATATATCGTTTATTTACAAAACTCTCAAAGAAAGAACTAATAATTTTTTTGCGAATAATGGGATTGATGGAAAAAAATAAACAACCAATAAATTCGAAAGAAAAAAGGGAATATAAAAAAGAAATAAAGTCGAAACTTGTAGCCGCAAAAATTGATAATACTTACTCAATTTCAGAGTTAATAACATATTTAAACCTTTATAATGAAATTGATGTATTAATACCTCTTTTAAATGTTGAAAATCCCGAGTTTATTTTAAAAGCAGTAAAAGATTTATATTCTGTTAGAAAGAATTCTGAAAATATAAAGCTTGCTGTTGATAAGGCTTCAAAAATAGTTTTTGCTCTTAAAACATTTACACATAAAGATCAAGGTGGAGAAAAAGAAAAAGCAAACCTTATTGTAAATATTGAAACTGTTTTAACCCTTCTGCAAAATCAATTAAAACAAGGTATTGAACTAATAACAGATTTCGATTCAGTTCCTTTAATAAATTGTTACCCTGATTGTTTGGTTCAGGTATGGACAAACCTGATTTCTAATGCCATTCAGGCAATGGACAACAATGGTGTATTAACAATTACAGTGAGAAACATGGGTGAAAATGTTCAAATAAGTATAAATGATAACGGGCATGGAATAGCCCATGAAATTAGAGAAAGGATCTTTGAACCATTCTTCACAACTAAAAAGGCTGGTGAAGGAACAGGAATTGGTCTTGATATTGTAAAAAAAATAATTGATAAACATGACGCAACGCTTAACCTCGAAAGCGAAATAGGAGTAGGAACAACATTTATAATTACTTTACCAATTAATTAAACGAGCATGGCAAAAAGAGCAATAGTATGTGTTGATGATGAGAGCATAATTCTGGAAAGTCTTAGTGAACAAATTGAAAATATATTTGGTGACAAATATATCTATGAATCGGCTGAAAATGCAGAGGAAGGAATGGAGATAATCGATGAATTGTCACATGAAAATATTGATGTATTGATTATTGTTTCAGATTGGTTAATGCCTGGCAAAAAGGGAGATGAATTTTTAATTGAAGTTCATGAAAAATATCCAAACATTGTAAAAGTAATGTTAACTGGGCAGGCTGACGATTCGGCAAAAGAAAACGCTGTTAGAAATGCAAATCTTCATGCTTGTTTAAACAAACCATGGACAGCGAAGGAATTGGAATCTGTAATTCGAACAGGATTGTCAAAAATCGAAAATATATAATTGCAATGGAAAAACAGATTATTTTATGTGTTGATGACGAGGAGATTATCCTCGAAGCTTTACAGGAACAATTAGATTCTTATTTTGGAGAAGAATATATAGTTGAAACTGCGGATAGTGGAGAAGATGCTTTGGAATTCTTTCAGGAAATGACAAACGAGGGATTACAAATACCGGTTATTATTTCGGATTATATTATGCCCGGAATGAAAGGTGATGAACTGTTAAAAGAAATACACAAATTATCGTCAGATTCCTTAAAAATCCTTTTAACTGGGCAAGCAAGTATTGAAGGAATTAGTAATGCAATAAACAATGCACAACTATACAGGTATATTGCAAAACCATGGGACAAAGACGATTTAGTTCTTACGGTAAAAGAGGCAATTAAAAGCTTTTTGCAAGAAATAAAAATAAAAAAGCAGAACAAAGAATTATTAATTTTAAACGCTTCGCTGGAAGAAAAAGTAATACAGCGAACCAAAGAATTAAGACAGGTCAATGCTTCGAAGGATAAGTTTTTTTCAATTATTGCACACGATTTAAAAAGCCCGTTTACTGCTTTGTTAGGACTTTCTGAAATATTAATTGAAAACTGGGAAGAAATGTCTGAAGATGATAAGATTGATTTTATTAAAAACATCCATACATCTTCAAAAAACACCTTTAATCTGCTTCAAAATTTATTGGAGTGGTCCCAGTCGCAAACAGGAAGAGTTAGGGTTGAGGCTACCAGGTTTTTTCCTTATAATGTAATTCACGAGAACATATCTGTTTTGTGCCAACATGCAGATAATAAGGGAATTACTTTAATAAACAAAGTGCCGGATAGTATTTGTTGTTTTGCTGACCAAAATATGATTTCTACAGTTTTTAGAAATTTAATTTCGAATTCCATAAAATTCACAAACGAGGGAGGTTCGATTGAAGTTTCCGTATCGGCCACTAATAATTCTTATCAATTTTGTATTTCTGATACTGGTATTGGTATGTCTGAAGATACTGTTTCCAAATTGTTTAACATTACAGAAAAAGTACAAAGATCTGGAACTGCAGATGAGACAGGTACAGGATTGGGACTTATTTTATGCAAAGAATTTATTGAAAAGAATAAGGGAAATATTTTTGTTGAAAGTCAGCAAAATGAAGGAAGCAAATTCTTTTTCACAATTCCAAAAACTCAAGACTAATACCAATTGAATTTCAAAATGAGTTACATAAAATCAAAGTATTTTTAAAGTTTAGCAATTTGTAAAAATTCTTGCATAGCAGGGATACGGAATAATTTTTCAAAGAAGATAAACTTAAAAAGACAAAGATTTTATCGCTCATTTT
>JABMPI010000611.1 GCA_013203755.1 Bacteroidota bacterium | reverse complement strand
TTCCGGGTCTATTGCCAGTTTTAATTGCAGGGTCAAATCTGCATCTTCACACGAATAATCGCGCAGTTTTTCAAGTTCTACAGAACGCATCGTTTTTTGATTTTGTCCCTTTTTACCAATCAAATTTTCAGTTGGAACCTTTTCGTAATTCAAATATTGCAAACAAAGCATATCCAAACCATGTTTTAAATCGGGTTGAATTAAATAATGCGCCAACATCGTATCGTATAACTTGCCTTTTAGTTCAATACCATAATTACTTAGCATTAAAATATCGTATTTAATATTTTGTCCGATTTTAGTGATATTTTCATCTGCAAAAATCTCACGAAATTCATCTATCACTTTTTGCGCTTCGCCTTTATTTGTAGGCAAAGTAACACAATACGCTTCATGTTTTCTAAATGCAAAAGAGAGGCAAACAATTTCAGCCAAATGCGTATTCAAGCCGGTAGTTTCGGTATCAAAACAAAACTCCTTCTGAACAGACAATTCTGCCCGCAAGCTTGCACGCTGCATTTCGTTTTCAACCAAATAATATTGGTGAGGAATTGTTTCGATGGTATCCACATTTTTCTCCTTCGGAGTTGCTGCAACCATTCCCATATCAAACAAAGTTCCCTGCATCGAAACCTCAACCGGTGCTTCTTTCAACTTTAATCGCTGAATAATTCCTTTGAATTCCAACTCTTCAAAGAGGTCAATCAACGCCTCTTTATTAACCTCATCTCGAGTTAAATTTTTTGTATTGAATTCAATAGGAACATCTACAACAATGGTTGCCAATACTCTTGAAAGCCTGACTTGTTCCTCAAACTCAATTAATTTCTCTTTTTGTTTGCCTTTAAGTTTGTCGGTATTTTGGTAAATACCATCAATATTTCCAAAGTCAGAAATAAGTTTTTCAGCCGATTTTGGACCCACTCCCGGGCAGCCTGGAATATTATCGGCACTGTCGCCCATCAATCCTAAAATATCTATTACCTGATCTGCAGTTTCAATTCCAAATTTTTCCTGTACCTCTTTCAAACCCCAAACTTCCGGATCTCCCCCAGCTTTACCAGGTTTAAACATAAAAGTTTTATCAGAAACCAGCTGTGCATAATCTTTATCAGGTGTCATCATATAAGTGGTGAAACCTTCTTTTTCAGCCTTTTTAGCCAAAGTTCCAATTACGTCGTCTGCTTCAAATCCTGCTTTTTCAATAATCGGAATATTAAAACCTTCAATAATTTTACGGATGTACGGAATAGATTTTCGTAAATCTTCCGGCATTGCATCCCGGTTAGCTTTGTATTCCGGAAACATTTCGTGTCTGAAAGTTGGTGCAGAAACATCAAACACAGCACCAATAAAATTAGGATTTTCCTTCTCTAAAAGTTGTATAATAGTATTTGTAACACCCAGCATTGCCGAGGTATTTAATCCTTTTGAATTAAATCTTGGAGCGCGTATAAATGCAAAATAACTTCTATAAATTAGAGCAAATGCATCGAGTAGAAAAAGCTTTTGTTGATTATTTTCAAGCATGTTTTTTAATTTTATTGATTATCAGATGCAAACCATTCGGCATACGAAGTAACTGTTTCGTACAAACGTATACTAAAAAGTGAAACACCAATGGGCAAATGTTGTTGAAGGATTTCTGCAATGTAGGCTACAATATTTTCGGAAGTAGGTTGAAAGTCAACAATAATTACACGCTCGGTTGTTTGTTTTAGCAATTTAATTTGAGACTCAGGGAAAAGAGAATTTACCATTAAAGCGTGGTCGAATCGTACTACAACTTGAGAATTTACCACTTTCTTTAATTCACTAAAATCCATAACCATTCCATCTTTGGGGTGGCCCGGCTCCTTTTTAGCTTCCCCAATTAAAGTTACCTGAAGATTATACGAATGCCCATGTATATTTCTACAAAGCCCGTCGTATTCATACAAGGCGTGCGCCATTTCGAAATGAAACCGTTTAGTAACTCTAATTTTTGGCATTTTAATCTTCTGAATTTGAAGGGGTGAAAGTACTAATTTTTGGGGACAAGCAGAATCGTTTCTCCTTGAAAAATATTGAACTTTGAAAGTCCAATTGATATTAAAATTATTTCTACACCCGGCAATTCCACCGGGTTACAATCAGTTTTAATTGAAACCGATTTGATTTTGAGAGATACTTTTATCATTTTGAAAAACAAACTATCTTCCCGCATTTTGCCACCAATGCAAAAACCTTATTGGAAACCTGGCAAAATATTTTTGATATGGGAATAAAAAGAAATATTTCCCAGTTACGAAGCTAAAACGAAAGTGGAAAGGACAGATTTTATAAGGTGAATAAATTGTTTCAAGAAGACGCCATTCTTGCAAAAGCAGAAATCTCTTACTTTTTAATATTTCCCCTATTGGAGGGAATAAAAACCGCTACCTATTTTAATTCAAATTTAGCTTCCCCAATCTGATTTCCATCAGCAAAAAGATCAACCGTATATGTTCCAACCATTAATTGTGGCTCCGATGTATTGTCCCAATAAATTGCCACCCCTAAATCCAAACCCTCGTAAATTATTGGGCGCATAGCAGAATATTGAATTTTTAGGTCTTCGAACTGAAACAAATTATCGGGCGATTTAATCATTAATAACTGATCGGGTCTCATAATTCGGGCATAAATATTTTTAGCACCACGTTTTGCAGAAACATTCTTACTCAACACAAAATATATTCTTAATTTTTCTATTCGTTTAACGTACTTGGTTACTTTACTTCTATTATTCAACGGTTCAACAATTATTTCGCGAGCCTCCATCATAGATGCCCGTTGAAGATTTTGCTGTAATTTTTCTTTATCCTGACTTAACTGAACATTTTTAGATTCAACCTCTTTATACTGCTCCTTTACTTCCAGGTTTTCAACTCTAAGTTCTTCGTTTATACGATTTAACGAGTCGATTTGAACAACAAAAGTGCGCATAATTCCACGCAAAGTAGTTACCTGCTTTTGGTATCCCGAAATTTTAGTATAACTCACTTTTTTTGTTTGTTCTACTTCAATCAACAAATCTTTTACTTTGGCTTGTGCAATAAAAAGCTGCTCGTTAATGGTGTCGTTTTCAGTATTTAACGAATCGTAACCAGCTGCAATTTCATTTAATTGATACTGAATAGAATCTTTTTCTGCTTTTATTTCGCCAAAAATAACGTTGCGCTCCTCACGCTGAATAAAAAACAATACAATTACAGCAACTAAAACCACAGAAAGTGCAACTACTATTATATTGTTTCGGCGATATTTTGCTTCCAGTTTATTTTGAATATCAGACTCAGCCATTTTCAATTTGTTTTATTTATAAAGAATGAACGTCGCAAAATTAATAATCTTTTGTGCGGCATCAAATTAAAAAAGAATGCCTTTTAGATTTGACACTCTTTCTTCCACATATTAATCAATTTTAAAGATTTCCAATTTTTAAACCAAAGTAGATAGTTCGAGGCGAAAGCGGTCCATAAACATAAGCTGGGTCGCGGTCTCTACCACTATCAAAATCGGTTTGATAGCTGTTAAATATATTTTTTATACCGCTGTTTAACTGCATTTTAATGGCATCTGTTAATTTAATATCGTAGGTTAATTTAATTCCTGCTTCAAAAAACGAATCTGTTTTATTTAACTGTCCAACTTTTGGATTTGCTAATTTGGGACCAAAATAGGGAACCAACATCGAACCCGAATAGTTTCCGGTTAATGCTACATTAAAAAGTAACCCAGGACTATAATTCATACTCAGATATCCGTACTTATCCGGCGATCGAAAAAATTTCACTTCTCCAAATTCCTGTGATTCTTCAAATTCACTATTTTGAATTGTAAAGCCCGATTGCAATTGAAATCTGGCAGAAGGAGAGGCGTTAAACTCCATATTTATTCCTTTAACAGCCGCACCTTTTTTGGCATTTGTGCGGGTATAAATTACAACTCCAGCTTCATTTGGTGTTCCATAACTATTTGTAAACGGATGAATTAGCTGTGTGTAAAATCCTTCCACTAAAAACTGAATTTGCCACCTGTCGAAATGGTTGGTATAATCAAATGAAGCATTAAAACTATTAGACGATTCCTGCTTTAGGTCTTCATCGTTTACATGAATAACTTTTCTTGAGCCCGAAGTTTCTATGTGTAAATCTTCATCGAAAATCTGTGGCGCACGAAATCCGCGGGCAAAACCTGAACGAAACTGTAAATGGTCGCTTAAATTATAAAGCAAACTAATTCTGGGACTAAAAACATTTCCTGAAATCTCATCGTTATCCTGTGTGTTATCAGAAATTAAATAGTGGTCGAAACGAAGTCCGGTTATTAAAACAAGATTCTCCATTTTCCATTCCAACTGTAAAAATCCTGCTTTCGTAGAAACCTGCTGGTCGGCTACTAAAGTATTTCCACGATGAATATCTTCAACGGAATTATAATACCCCAGTTTATTGTCTACCAAATTACTACCGTTAATTTCTACACCAGAGGTTAATGTTGCCGGCGAAACCAGAAAATATCCCAGTTGCCGAATGTATTGAATACCCGATGCAAAAGTAAAATCATCGGTTTGTCCGTAGCCAGATAAATCCTGATTTGCACCGTAATAAGAACCACGGTCTACACGTTGCGCAGAAAAGAAAGCAGAAAACTTATCCGAATCACGCATTAACAGATCAAAAGATACCGCGCCTGAATTTATTTTATGCTTAACACTTTCAGTAATGTCCGACTCGTGCATTGGCAATTCGAATTTATTTCCACCACGCCTGAATTCATTGATATTAAAATAGTCGAAAGTAAGTTTTCCCCGCTCGCCAATCCGTTGAAAAATGCGAGCTCCCAATGTTGCATTTTCAATTAATACGATTTCCGAAAATCCATCATCGTTTGCATCAAACGGATTTCTGTTTCGTGTAAATCCAAACAAACTCATTCCGGTTTTATAGTCGTCGCTAACAAACGAACCATTAAAATTTAGATTAAAATCATTCCCCAAATTTCCACTATTTCCTGAAGTAGTAGCGTAATTACCAGACACACCAAAGGTATTTGTTATTGGATCTTTTGTAATTAAATTAATCGTTCCTGCAATGGCATTACTGCCGTACATTGCCGAGCCACCACCGCGAATTATTTCAACCCGTTCAATCATATTTGCCGGAATTAATTCTAACCCATACACACCGGCCAGACCACTAAATACAGGGCGCGAGTTAATTAGAATTTGCGAATACGGTCCTTCCAGTCCATTCATTCTTATCTGCGAAAAGCTACAATTCTGACAATTATTTTCCAGGCGCAAACCCGGCGCAAAATTTAATCCATCACTTAAAGTTACATTTTGTGTTCGTTCAAAAAGTTTAGAGCTAATGCTGTTTACAATTGTTGGTGTCTCTTTTCTACTTTTTGCATTTCTATCGGCAGAAACCACAACTTGTTCAATCCCAATATTGTCCGATTCTAATTCAACTAATAATGTAACACTTTTATTAGAAACTAATTGAACTTCTGTTTCGCTTACTATGTAACCAATTGCAGATATAACCACAACTTGTTTCCCTACCGGAAGATTAGTCATTATAAAATGCCCGGTTGCATCAGCCGCCGCTCCAATTGTTGTTCCTTTAATAGTTATGGTTGCAAATGGTATATGTTCACCTTCCGATTTTACATCGCCAAAAAGCATGGCATCCGTTTTTGGTTTTTTCTCCTCCTCTTTGGTCGTGTTGGCAAAACATACGTTGCTAAATACCAACAAAAGCACACTTACTGCAGTAATAAACTTCATTAATAAAATATTTTCGAATTTGTACTAAAATCTAAACAGACTCAAACTGTTTAGGTTTATATTATACAACTTAAATATCTAATTTGAAAAATTTATACCGAATATAGTTCGGTCAGAGTGCAAGAACTATTCAATTCCGGTCAAATTAGTATAACCCCGGTCATA
>JABMPI010000610.1 GCA_013203755.1 Bacteroidota bacterium | reverse complement strand
GTACTTTGGGGCTGATTCTTTTTATCTAATCACAAAATAATTTCAGGTATTTCTCAAATAATCAAAGGGGAATATTTTTTATTCAATAATCGATGCCCTTTTAAATGGTTTATTCCGATCGAAAAGATAACGCATTGTATAATGTGTTTTTGCTTTTTTACCACCTACCGATTCGTATAAAGAAATTACTTTTGGATTGAAATCACCTGCCCAGGATAGTTCCACTTCATTATATTGTGGCTTCTTTTTCATTAATTTATCTTGATGCCAATAAATTGCTGAATCGATTCCAGATCGCTGGAAATTAGCATCAATACCCATCATTAGTATTCGCGTGCGAGTTATTACTTTTCTCTTTTTATAGAATAGAAACCTAACTATTCCCCACAAATTTAGTTTGCCATCTAGTTTTCTTAGAATTTGATTGATATCCGGAATCATGGCAAACATGCCAATTGGAATATCTTTGTGGTAGGCAAACCAAATCATCTCTTCATCAAGAATTGCTTTTGAGTTGATAATAAAATCGTGAATGTCTTCGGGATCTAAAGGTTTGTAATGCTCGTGCGACGACCAGGCTGCATCGTAAACAGTACAAAAATTCTCAACAAAACTGTCAATCTCTTTAAAATTGAAATGTTTAAAACTGTACCCCGGTTTTTTAGCAACCCATTCTGCAATTTTACAAAACCGCTCCGACAAAGGAGTAGTGTAATCTACGTGGTAACTGTATTGTTCAAAATAAACTTCAAAACCAAACGTACGGAAAAGCTTTTCGTAATACTTTGGGTTGTATTGCATTCCATAAGCCTGAGGCATAAATCCATCGACTAATAGCCCCCAGTTTACAAAGTTTTCGCCAAAATTTATGGGGCCGTCCATGGCTTCCATGCCATTCTCCTTGTTCCAGTTTGCTGCAGTATTAAACAGTAAATTTGCCGCTTCCTGATTATCTGCACATTCAAAAAAACCGCAGCTTCCAGTGGCTTGTTCGTAAGTATTGGATGTATTAAAGTTGATAAAAGCAGCAATGCGTCCAAGTAGTTTTTTGTTGTCGTCAACAAGTATCCAGCGAATGGCCTTTCCGTTTTTAAATGCTTTATTTTTTTCTGGGGTAAATATGTCTTCCACCATCCCTTGAATAGGAGCAGCCCAATTAGAATCTCCTTTATAAATTAGATGTGGAAATTTATGAAATTGTTTTTTGGTCTGTTTGTCGTTTACTTCAATTATTTGCATACTATTGTTTTGAATCGGCTAATGACAAATATAACAAATGAATGTAAAAATTGGTTAGCAATTGGCGATGTTCAAAAACTTTTTTTGCAGATTTTGATTCGGAATAGTGGGTTTGTATTTGGCTGGTCTTTTTATTCAAAAAATTCCACGAGGCTTCGCCTCGGGATTCCATATACTCTTCCGTCAGCTGACGGAGAGATGTCAACCGGCAATTGCAGGTTGACAGAGGGGTGAAATAATGAAAATTCGATTTTCAGCTTTTTGGGCTGAAATAAAGTTGGCGTAATACCCCTTCCCTGCCACGGGGATAGTCAACTTTAAGAATTTTCTTTATTTGCGACTTGCCAACTTTGCTAACAACCTTAAAATTTCAAGATACAACCAAATTAATGTCACCATTAATCCAAAAGCGCCATACCATTCCATGTACTTTGGTGCACCAGATTGTGAGACTTTCTCTATAAAATTAAAGTCAAGAACTAAATTAAGTGCAGCAACAACAATTACAATCAGACTAATACCGATGCTTAAATTACTGTTTCCGTGCAAAAACGAAGAACTCATTCCAAAAAAGCTTCCAATAAAACTCACCAGGTAAACTATTGCAATTCCTGCGGTAGCAGCAAAAACCCCCATCATAAATTTCTTTGTAACTTTTATTATTCCCGAACGATATAAAAACAGCATAGAAAAAAATACCGCCAATGTTAATGCCACCGCGCGCATTACAATGTTCGGATACATCGATTCGAAAACAGCCGAAAGCCCACCCAAAAGCAGTCCTTCAAACAGGGCATAAATAGGAGCAGAAACACCTGAGCTTTGCGGGCGGAATATTGTAACAAGAGCAGCAATTAAACCGCCAATTCCTCCAATAGCCAGCCACGGGCCAACAGCGGCAATCCCAGCTTCCGGATTTATTGCAATGGCATCGAAAAACTTATTCCAGGTAAACAATGCTCCGGCAACAACCAGTAACAACATTAATGCAGTTTTATTGATTGTGCCACTAACTGTCATCACCTCCGAAGTGGAAGTATATCCCTTGCTAAATACCTGTTCTTTAAAAACAGGGTTCGAAGATTTTGAAATATTCATCATAATAGTTTCGAATTTAAGGTTCCAAGTTAAAAGATGAAACCGGAGTCTGCTAAGAAACAATTTTCTTGCCAGCTAAATTTGCATGACAGGATTGCAGAGTTGCAGTTCAAAGTTTTAGATTCAACCTTTAAAGTTTTAATTTGAATTGTTATTCTTTCACAGAAAATGTTTCTTGGATATAGTCGCTCGTCAACTCCTCATAAAGTTCTTCACCCAATTTAATGGCATTTTCAGAGCTACTTAATTGAAGTATTTTTGCCAGTTCAACGCTGTGGTTATTTAGGTATTTCGAACGTGTTCCGAGAGCAATTAAAGTTCGATATAATACGGTGTACAATTTTGCATCTTTTGCCAGCGTTACGAATTCTTCAAAAAAGGATTCAAACATTTCGTCGATGGCTTGTTTGTCGGTAATTGCCAGTCGCCCAACCAAATGAATTCCGGTAAAACGTACCAAATGTTTTTTTCCGCGACACCATTCCAGGGCTTTAATAAAGGCGAATTTACTTTTCACCCAAAGATTAGCGGAGGCTTGTTCAGCTATTTCAGTATTTTCAAAAGTCTTTGTCCAGAAATCCATTTGTTCCTCCGAAACCTCCTTTGGATTATCTACCAGAGTTGCTAAAATTAGAGTTTCCCGCCACTGTTTGTTCCAAAGTTTTAGAGCTAAAACATGGTCGGGTTCAACGGTTTTGGCAATCTCACGCAATTCAATTAAAGAAACTCCCCAATTTAATTTGTAGTTAATTCCTCTTTGATTCATTGTGTCGGAAATCTCTCCGTTTTTTCGCGACTTAATTATCTTAAGTAATTGTTGAAATTTTTGTTCGGTCTCCTTATTATCGAGAATAAAATCCATATTGTCTAAAATATAATTTCGGCAAAAATAAACATTACAATTGCTCCAAGTGAATACATTGTATAAATTTTTATAGGAATATAATCTGAAACAGCAATGTTTAGTTTCGCCTTAACAATTGATGCCAGATATATTTTTTCGAAAAGAAAAGCAATAACGGTAGCATAGGCAATTCCTGCTATTCCTAAAAATTGAACAAAAATTAAACTAAGAGAAACATTCAAAATGAGTTCAAACAAAGATGCACCCATAATTGGCCTTGTAATTTTTAACCCATTTAAAATGGTTTGTGGCATTAACAACCTGCTTATTACCAGTAATAAATAAATATTGAAAATAGTTGCACTCTTCTCAAACTGTGCATTAAAAACTACCGGGAAAGCGGGGTGAGAAATCAAAAGTAAAATTACCGTAACCGGAAATAGAAAGTGCATTAATTTCGACACGCTCTTTTTTAATTTAACCAGATTCTGTATTAAGTTTTCTTTGTGAGCAAAATCGGGAAGCATGGCATTGCTCAATGCATTTGCCAATAACATGGCCAGTGGTAACTCACGCGCACCGTACCGAAATACAGCAAAAGTCTCTTCATTAAATTTCGATGTTACAATAAATCCATCGACAAATTGTGCCGAGCCACTTAAAAAAGTTGCAGCAATTAAAGGGCCGCCTAATTTCAAATGTTCTTTTATAAAAGAGATAGAAAGTTGTATTTCTGAATTTGAAATCATTACAATCCACAACCAGATGTAACGAAGAATAGATGAAATAACCAATCCTTTTAAAGCCATTTCAATTTTATAACCTAAAATTATTGGCAAAACGATTAGCAAAAATTGTATAAAAAATGAAACTGAAGCGTAAATAACAATTGCAATATTTTGTTTTTTTATGAGGTAGAAATATTCAACCAAATTTGCCGGAATACCAAGTACCAAAAACAGAAATAACAATCCAATTTCAGGAATACCTTTCCCATTCAATAAAAACTGCGAGAACATGGGGTGTAGCAATAACAAAAGTAATGCAGCCAGCAAACTAAAAGTTTGAATAACCACAAACGCACTAAAAATATTTGTTTTTTCTTTTAGGGAAGAAAGTGGGAGCAATGCTTTTAACAGACCATTTAACCAAAAGAAACTAACGGCTCCGGCAAGAAAAACAAAGGTTTCGTATTCGCCAATTGCATTTTGGGTTAACGCAGTTTTTGTGAAAACAACACCAATTAAAATTAGAGTTGAATACTTTACCAATTGGTAAAACTGAAAAGCAGAAATGGTATTTAAATATTTTTTCACTCGTTTTTTTGAAAGTTCCTAAAAGTATAAAATTGGATTGATTTTGGCTAAAAAAGCGCTAAATTTGAAATACTAAAGAATTAATACCATTTTATGTTTGTATCGTAGTTTCTTTTTCGTCAGCCTCAAACAAATAAAATCTCGTTAAAAGCGAGGTCGTTTTATTATTCAAATTAAAAACATCACAAATGAAAAATAGTCCATGGTACGAACAATTATTCGAAAATTATTCAAAAACATACGACAAAGAAGTTTTTACACAGGGTACTTTGCAAGAAGTAGATTTTATTGAAAATGAAATAAATTTTAATACCGATATTCGGATTTTAGATGTAGGTTGTGGAACTGGCAGACACTCGGTTGAATTAGCCAAAAGAGGATACAAAGTTACGGGGTTCGATCTTTCGAAGGATCAGTTAAATGGAGCGCGCCAAAAAGCGAAGGGAGCAAATGTGGATGTTGAATTTTTACAATTAGATGCACGTAACTTTCAATTGGATGAAAAATTTGACCTGGCAATTATGCTTTGCGAGGGTGGCTTTCCGTTGATGGATACCGATGAGGAAAATTTCGCTATTCTTAAAAATGTAACCAGCGCATTAAATTCGGGAGGTAAATTTATTTTTACAACTTTAAGTGTACTTTATCCAATTTTTAATAACCTGAAAAAATTTCATGATGAAAATAAGGTGAATGGTTCTTTTGAAAATCATTCGTTTGATTTAATGACTTTTCGAGACAGGAATTTGATGGATATTCCGGATGACGATGGGAACATTAGAAAATTGGATTGTAATGAGCGTTATTATGCACCCTCAGAAATTACATGGCTTTTAAAATCATTGACAATGAAAAATATTGAAATTTTGGGATGTGAAATTGGAAATTTTAAAAAGAAAAAATTAGAAATTAATGATTTTGAAATGATGGTGATTTCTGAAAAATAGAAATTATTCAGGGGAATTTGAATTCCTCTGTAATCTGTTAGTAAATAGAATAGGTATGTAATTTTTCCAATTGTTCAATAATATTCTTTGACGTTGGTACTTCCCATGTTTTCCCTTCGTGGTGTAAATGGCATTTATTCTGTCTTCTGTCTACTTTTCGAATAAATTTTTTGTTAATACAATACGAACGACCAATTCGAATAAAATCTTCACTGTTTATTGTTTCAAGTGTCTCGTTAATACCTGATTTAAGTTGCATCTTTTCTCCATTTATTAAAAATATAATGGTTCTGGTAAGTTCAGCTTTGCAAAATACAATTTCTTTAAGTGGAAGAACAACAATTCCACCTTTTTGCTTAAATGTTCGTTTATTTACAACTTGAGTGGAATTGGTGAAAGTGTCCATTTTGCGAATTAATTCCTTTTTTTTAAGTTTTTGAGTTAACCGTAACAGCATTTGATTAATCTTCTCTTTGTTAATGGGTTTTATTAAGAAATTTACTGGTTTTAGAACAAGCGATTCATACGCAAATTGTCCGTCATCCGCTAAAAATACAATTTCAGGAAAAATATTACGGTTTTGAAGAACACGCACAAACTCAAGCCCATTTATGTCTTGCAAATCGACATTAACAAATACTAAATTTGGTGCAAAATTGGAAATTAATGAAATCCCTTTATTTCCTGTTGTGGCACTTCCCACAATCAACAATTCATCTATATTTTTTAAACAAGAATTTATTTTTTTTAATTCTTTGTCATTTTTTTCAATTACAACTGTCGGTATTTTTATGTTATGCATAGTTAAAACCGTTTACTAACAACTCTTTTATGGATTTGTGAGAGGCAAATACTTCCCAGCTGTTTCCGTCATTATTTAAAATACATTTATTCGTAGATTTATTAACCGATCTGATATAATCAAGGTTAATTAAAAATGATCTGCCCAATCGGTGAAAATTGTGTTTCTCAACTTTATTTTTTATTTGGATTAAAGATGTGTTCGATATTTCGGTTTTACCATTTGTAAGATAAATGGTTGTATAACCATTTTCAGAAGTACAATAAACTATTTCTCTTGGATTTAACAATACATAACTATGTTTAGAGTTGATACGTATTTTTGATTCGTCTTTAATTGAGTCAAGAACTTCCATCAATTTTGCAGGCAGATCCCGACTATTCATTCTTTGATATTTTTCGATTATTTTTTTAAGTTTGCATCTTTCTACAGGTTTCAACAAAAAGTCGTAAACCTCACTTCTTATAGCCTCAATTGCGTATTTTTCGTAGGCAGAAATAAAAACTACCGGCACATCAATATTTCGTTTTCGTATTAATTGTACCAATTCCATACCCGATTTACCCGGCATGTTTATATCCATTAATATTAAATTAGGATAATGATCAACCAACTGAAAAAGTGCATTTTCTGCATTTTTAGCTTCACCAACAACTTTTATGTGATTAATTTCAGATAAAAGTGAACGTAACAACTTACGCGCTTCTGGTTCGTCATCAACAATTAATACCTTAAATAAATGTTCTTGCATTTTAATTTACTAATTATAAAAGTGAATTAAAATATCCCTCGTAAAAAATTCTGTTTTCTCAAAAATATAAAAGTTTTCAATGCTAAAAACATAATGTGGCTTATTCCCTTAATTTGGACAAAAAATATTCATTTATTTTTATTGTTTGATACAGTTTCAATTTCATATATATTTGTTAAAAATAAGATTCTAATGATTCAACTAAAAGACAAAACCCGAAGTATTTTATTGGTAATTGGATTCTTGTTTGTTATTTTTTTGTTGTGGTATTTTAGTGCGATTGTTACCTACATTCTTATTTCGGTGGTTCTTGCATTTATTGGAAAACCGCTGGTTAGGTGGATAACTTTGTTGAAGTACAAAAAATTTAAAATCCCAAAAGGCTTTGCCGCCTTTATCACTCTTGGTTTGCTCTGGGCAGTTTTCATCTCCTTTTTCCGATTTATTATTCCCTTGCTGGTAAACCAACTTGATACACTGTCGCAAATAGATTTTACGGTTGTTCTAAATTCTATTGAAGAACCAGTCGTAGAATTTTTACAATTCTTTAGCAAAAGCCCTGTGGTTTTTGAAAACCATACTTTTACTGATATTGTTACTAAAAACATTGCAGACAAAATAGACTTTTCGCAACTCTCCGATTTGTTTGCTGTTATTGCCGGAACAATTGGAGAAGTACTTATTGCATTTTTTTCAGTATCATTTATAACCTTTTTCTTTTTGAAAGAAGAAACCATGTTTCGCGAGGTGATTATTCTTTTAGTACCAACCAATTATGAATTAAAAGTAGTTCATATCCTGGATTCTATTTCGAACCTTTTAAGTAGATATTTTGTGGGTTTAATTTTTGAAGTATTTATGGTAATGGTACTTGTTTCGTTGGGGCTAACAATTGTAGGCATCGAATTTAGCCAGGCAGTAGTTATTGGCCTTTTTTGTGGAATGTTTAATGTTATCCCATATTTAGGCCCCTGGATGGGCGCTGCCGTTGGCTTACTTATTGGTGCGGCATTAAATATTGATTCCGATTTTATGAGCCAAACTTTGCCACTGTTAGGATTTATGGTAATTGTATTTGGCTCGGTGCAAATAATCGACAATATTCTTTTTCAACCGCTAATTTATTCCAGCAGTGTAAAAGCTCATCCGTTAGAAATTTTTTTGGTGATTTTAGCTGCCGGTAGTTTGGCTGGAATTGTTGGGATGATTCTGGCAATTCCGGTTTATACTATTTTGAGAGTAATTGCAAAAGAATTCTTCGATAACATGAAAATTGTAAAAAAATTGACAGAAAATTTGGAGCAGCAAAAAGGAGAGTAGTTCTGCTCATTCTATTACGAGCTAACATTAAAACTCTAAATTATTTGAGCAACCCAAACGGAATATTTACAACAGTAAAATCTTAAAATCAGTTCCTTAACAAAAGTGCTACGCTCTTGATTAGTAAACATTTGTCGATATTGATGTAATTTTTTTGGAGATACTGTAATTGTTGAGAATACTTAAAATTACAAGGATATTATTTTTCTTGTTTTTTTTTGGTAAATTAAGAAACCTTTTACCTCTAAATTTTGTTAGGATTTGTGTCTTAAATTAACAGACCTTTATTTTATTTCTAAACTGAACAGAATGAGAGAAAATTTCTTAGGGAAAATGTATATGAAAAAAGTTTCATTTGTAATTTTCCTGTTGGCTTTTATTTCCTGTTGTACTTTTACAAAAACTTCATATTCTAATACAAGTGAATCGGTAATTACTGATGGTCATTCAAAAGAGGAAACCACACGTGGCAAACGATTTTTTATGGGGTTATTACCGGTTAACAGTAAAAGTGAGTCATGTGTTTCGTGCCATAATATTGTACCAGTTGATACCTTAAACTGGAATCCTTCGGCAATGGAAATTGCCTTAAAATATTCGGCAAACGATTTTGCATCATTTGAACAGATTGTTTTGGCACCCTCCGGAAAAAAAATGAGTGAAGTCCATAAAAACTTTGAAATTGAAAGCGAAGATTTAAGGATGGTAAAAAACTATTTGGATGGGATGGTGCATGACGGTTATCCGCATGAAAAAGTTAATGTCATTTGGTTAATTGGATTAATCTCTTTGATAATCGTAATTTTTTGGGCTTTAATAGAGCTAATTTTTCTGAGAAAGATTAAAATTAAAATGATTACAGTTTTTATATTATTAGGTGCATTTGCCTGGTTAATAAACATTCTGTATCATGAAGCTGCCCATTTAGGAAGACAGGAAGCTTATGCTCCTTTGCAACCCATAAAATTCTCACATAAGGTTCATGCAGGAACCAATCAAACAGATTGTTTATACTGTCATAGTACAGCTGAATATAGCAAGTCTGCCGGGATACCTTCTGCTAATGTTTGTATCAACTGCCACATTATTGTAAGGGAAGGTACCAATTCAGGTAAATTTGAGATTAATAAAATACACCACGCCGTTGATAATAATATTCCAATTGAATGGACAAGGGTACATAACCTTCCCGATCATGTTTTCTTTAGCCATGCCCAGCATGTAGGTGCCGGGAAATTAGATTGTATGGAATGTCACGGTCCTGTTGCAGAGATGAATGTTTTGACACAACACAGCGACCTTTCTATGGGATGGTGTCTGGACTGCCACAGAACAAAAAAAGTTCAATTTGTTGAAAACAACTATTATACAACATTTAAAGAATTTCACGATCAAATGTCAACGGGGGCTATAGATTCTGTTACCGTTGAACAAATTGGTGGAACTGATTGTATGAAATGTCACTATTAATAAAGTTTTAAAATCTGCGGATTTGATGGAGAAAAAATACTACAAAAGCATAGAGGAATTTACGCCCCAAAACGGCTCCTCACTTAGCATTCAGAAATCAACTGGAAATCAGGCGAAAAGAGTGAATGAACCAGTTGAAACCTCACCTTCGAATAGAAGGGATTTTCTGAAACTCTTTGGATTTGCAATTGCATCGGCAGCCGTTGTGAGTAGTTGCGAGCAACCTGTTCGGAAAGCAATTCCTTATCTTATTAAACCTGATTCCATTACTCCAGGGAAAGCAAATTATTATGCATCAACTTTTTTTGATGGAAATGATTATTGC
>JABMPI010000609.1 GCA_013203755.1 Bacteroidota bacterium | reverse complement strand
TGGTAGTTTCTTCGTCGATGACTGAAGATTTTTACTTGCAGATAGCGAAGAAAAAGATGGATGAAAAACGTCTGCTATTTCTCAATAAACTGCTAACGCTGGCGGTTGGATTAGTGGGTTTTCTTTTGGCAATTGTTATGGAAGATACCGTTTACGGTTTGGTTTCGTACGCATGGAGTGGTATTGGAGCTTCTTTTGGCCCAGCCATTGTTTTACTTATTTTCTGGAAACGATTATCACGCGCCGGAGTTTTTGCCAGTTTAATTACCGGAACTGTTTCATCCGTAATTTGGAAAACCTGGTTGGTTGAACCTACTGGTATTTCAGAGCGACTGGCAAGTTATCTACTGGCATTTTTGATGGCAATTGTTTTTAGTTTGATTTTACCCGAGAAAAAATCGAAATAACAATCTATCGAATTGACACTTATTCTTTGTTTTCAAAAACTAACGTACCCAATTCATGTTTATCAAATAGATTATTTTCCAATTTAGGCTTCAAACCATTTTTATAAATATAGATTGCAGCCTTTTGAGTTTTTGCTGAATTCTTAAAAATATTCTCCTTCAGCAAAAGGTTTTGTGCCTGAGAGTTAATTGAAAATCCGTAACCACTGCCTCCAACACCGTTGTTTTCAATAATATTCTTGAGAAAAGTATTTCTATGCGGTGCATTACTTTCTCTTTCCCCGCGCAGGTTTACTCCGTCACTTTGATTTTCAAAAATATGATTTCCCACAAAAACGACATCGGTATCTTTGTGTCCGGTACATATACCAAATCGTCCGTTATTATGCATTTTATTACCCTCTACCCGACTCTCATATACACGCCAGCAAATAAACAGACCGTCCATATCGTTGTGGTGAATATCGTTATCTTTAATAAGCGAAAAAGGCGAGCCTGTTCCAGGATGTAATCCCGTATTTCCACTTCCCGAAATTTCGCAGTTTTCAATGGTAACATTCTCGGTTGTCTGCCAACTTATTCCTTCTCCATTAAAATCTTTTACATGAACATGATCTACTTTTATATTTTTCGATTTATAAACCAGAATTCCTGCACTGTTGCACCCATCGGCAAAGAAATTCTTATCACGGTTGCCATCGACTGTTAGGTTTGAGATGTTTACATTTTCGGCATCAAGAACTTCAATTACAGAAGATGCATTTGAAATCAATCCATTTTTATCAGATCTGTAATCGCGGATTAATCCAGCATCAATATAAATAACATGGTCAATAATATCAGTTATATATGCAGTTGAAACATTCCAGCAACCGCTGTTCACGTCATCCGCAATCTGAATTTTCATACCAATCTCAAATCCATCAGAATTTGCTACAGTTAACTTCAACTCCCCATAATCAGCATCAACAACATATTTTGTTTGAATACCGGAGCCGCGTTTTAATACAGTCTCTTTCCCTGAACCGATCAGATTTACATAAGATTTCATTCGAATCGGAGCAATAATTTCATAAAATCCGCGATTTAATTTTACCGTTCCACCGGTTTTTGCAATTGCATCGACGGCGAATTGAATCGACTGATTATTGTATCCTGAGATATCAGCATCGGCTCCCCCAACAGTAATATTACTTTCAATGGTTTTTGGTGTAACTAAAGCATCAACTTTGTTAATTTTAGATTGCGCAACCAAAAATATTGGGGTAAAAAGAAGGAGACAGAGATAAATGGATTTCATTGATTTAAGTTTTTGGCTTGTTCAAAGTTAATTGTTCATCTTTAGAAAAACAGAATTCTTAACAAAAAAAGTTAATTGAAGTCCATTTCAATTGAATAACATTCTCCTATACATTTACAACACTAAAGAAACAGGACTTTATCCCAACTATTATTGTCAATAATATCTAATCAATTATGAAAAAAGGGTTTGCAATTAATACAAACCCTTTAACACAAACAAAACTAAATTAAACTAAACTAACTACTATTTTATTAGCGATTTCCACCGCCACCTTGACCTCTTCTTTCTCTACGTTCCTGCTGATATTTTTGGTATTTTTTATACTGATCTTCGGTCAATATTTTTTTCATTTCTTTATTTGACTCTTCACGCATTTTACCATATTTTTCACGCATACCTTCTCTGTCTCCACCACCACTGCGCAATGCAGCCATTTCCTTACCTGTCTTTAAATTTAGATCATACACCTTTTTTTCCTGATCTTTTTTCAAATCAAGTAGTTCTTTAAGTTCAGCAGTTTGACTTTTTGCCCTTTCTTCCGGAGTTGAATTTTGTCCACCTCTGTTTTGAGCCATTGATACTGTGGTTCCAAGAATCACAATCATTAATAATAATCCTAATTTTTTCATTGGTGCTAATTTTATAGTTACACTTTTTGTTATAGGTGCTTCGACATCGATTGTTACAAAAGGTTTAAAATGAACTAAAAAAGAAAACAATAAATCGAAATTTAAGGCAAAAATAAAGAGGATTACAAAACTGCAATCCTCTTCAATATATAATCAAATTATAATCTATTTTTTAACACCGCGTTGTTTAGCCATATCTTCCAACCGTTTCTGAAAATTTGACCTTTTTACCGGTTTCTTTTTATTTACCTGTAGTTGAGCCCGAACTTTATCTTCATCAACAAACGAGCGAATTAAATAGGTTTGTCCAATAGTAATTAAGTTTGCTAAAAAGTAGTAGTAACTTAATCCGGCAGAGTAGTTATTTAAAATAAACAGGAACATTACCGGCATCATATACATCATGGTTTTCATTCCCGGCATAGCACTACTTGCTTGTGATTGTTGGCTTAATTTGGTTGAGAAAACAGTTGTAATTGTCATTAATAAACAGAACAAACTAACATGGTCGCCATAAGCCGGAATATGAAAAGGAAGATTTAATATAGAATCGTAAGTCGATAAATCTGTAGCCCAAAGGAAACTTTCTTGTCTTAATTCAATTGAAGTAGGAAAGAAAAAGAACATAGCAATAAGAATCGGGAATTGAAGCAACATGGGCAAACAACCACCCATCGGATTTACTCCCGCCTTTTTATAAAGAGCCATGGTTGCTTGTTGTTTTTCCATCGCTTTATCTTTCCCAAACTTTTCAGTTATCTCATCAATTTCAGGTTTTAATGCACGCATTTTGGCCTGCGACATATACGACTTGTAGGTAAACGGGAATAAAACTGATTTAATAAAGATGGTAAGGAGTAATATAATTAAACCAAAATTACCGATGTATTTTCTTAAGAAGTTAAATATTGGAATGATAACAAAACGGTTTACTTCGCGTACAACAGGATAACCCAAATATACCTGACGCTCTAATCCGTTGTCATACTGTTTTAATGTTTGATAATGATTTGGACCAAAAAAGAATTGCATCCCAATAGTCTCGTTTTGACTTCCCTGATATGGGAAAGCAATATCAGCATAAAAGTTTGCCAGATAATCATTGTTATCTTCAAACTTATTTTGACGAATTTCAGCGTTTGGAAAAGATTCATCAGCAATAATTGTTGAACTAAAAAACAACTGTTTAAAGCCAATCCATTTTACACGGGTACTTAAACTTTCTTCATCCGATTTATTTTGCCCCAGGTTATCAACTTCATCTTCGAAGTACTTATAAGAAATATTTGTATAGCGGTCTTCGCCGAATTTAGACACGCGTTCCTGCCGAGGAACGTCATACGACCAACTAAAGTTTAAATACGGCTGATTTGAAGCAATAAATTGATTCATTCCCTGCAGATTCAAATCAAAATCAACCAAAAAGGAATTGTATTCTAATGTATATACATACTCCATGTATTTACCAGGAGCAACTTCCAACCGGAAGGTAATTGACTCTTTTCCTCCTGGATTTTCTTTATTAAATTTTATTTTTCCTTCATACCCTTTTTTAATTTCAGGACCAGAAACAACTACATTATTTTTACTGCCAACTTTATTAAAAAAAAGCTGGTCGGTTTGAATGCTTCTATTCTGAGCAAAGAAGTTTAATCCAAAAAGTGTTTTCGGCCCATCGAAAAGTATCAGGGGCAACGAATCGTGAGTTTGGTAATCTTTTAATTCAACTGAATAAATTCTTCCCCCTTTATTAGAGAAAGTAATTTTCATTAAATTATTTTCAATGGTATGAAAAGTTTCTTCACCAACTGCATTGGCACCAAAAACTCCATATTCATCAATTTTATTTTGTAATGCTTTTTCTCTAAATGCGGTGTCGTTACTGTTTATAATTAACTGCTGAGCCGTTTGTTGCTCTTGTATTTTTTGCTGTTGTAATGCAATTCCTGCATCTACAATTGCAATGGAATCTCTTTTCCTTTTTGTTGCTTCAATCTCTTCTTTCGATGGCTGGTTTAAAAGCGAAAACACAACCAGGATTGCAAATATGATTCCTATTCCAATTATTGATTTTTTATCCATTTCTATTTTTCTTCTACTATCGAGTTTTTAATAAAATCTACAAACACCGGGTGTGGATTTAGAACTGTACTGCGGTATTCAGGATGAAACTGAACTCCAACAAACCATTTATGTTTCGGTATTTCAATAATCTCAACCAAATCGGTTTCAGGATTTATTCCGGTGGGAACCATTCCTGCTTTTATAAATTGTTCTCTGTAATTTTCGTTAAATTCATAACGGTGACGATGTCTTTCAAAAATTGTTAATTTGTTATAAGCTTTGTAAACTTTCGAATTTTCGTCAATAATTTTACATTCGTAAGCTCCTAAACGCATGGTTCCGCCAAAATCGGTAATCCCTTTTTGTTCCTCCATTAAATCAATTACCGGATGCGCCGTTTTATGATTCATTTCAGAAGAATCGGCATCTTCTAATTTTAGTACGTTTCTGGCAAATTCAATTACAGCTACTTGCATTCCCAAACAAATTCCTAAGTAAGGAACATTGTTTTCGCGCGCATATTTAGCTGCCAAAATTTTTCCTCTCATTCCTCGATGACCAAATCCCGGAGCAACTATCATTCCATTCAATCCCAAAAATAATTCAGCTGCATTCTCAGTTTTAATTGTTTCAGAGTGAATCCATTTAACGTTTACTTTGCAACGGTTTTCGGCTCCGGCATGAATTAAAGCTTCCACAATCGATTTATATGCATCGTGCAATTCAACATATTTTCCAATTATCCCGATTTCTACGGTTTGGGTTGGATTTTTCAAGCGTGTCAAAAATCCATTCCATAACGAAAGGTCTAATTTTTTCTTTAATAGGAAGATCCAACTTTTTCAAAACCGTTAAATCCAATTTCTCTTCCAACATTTTTATTGGAACCTCATAAATTGTAGGAACATTAATGGATTGAACCACTGATTCCAAGGCTACATTACAAAACAATGCAACTTTTTTGCGAATAGAAATATTAATATCGTATTCGGTACGCAATACCAATATATCTGGCTGAACTCCCTCTTCAAGCAATTGTTTTACTGAATGCTGCGTTGGTTTGGTTTTTAATTCTCCAGTTGCTGACAAATAAGGAACCAGTGTTAAATGAATAACCAAGGCTTTGTGTCCCAATTCCCATTTTAACTGACGAACAGATTCAATGTAAGGAAGAGATTCAATATCGCCAACTGTACCTCCAATTTCAGTAATTACTATGTCGTATTTTCCTTTAGAACCAAGGATTTTTATTCTGCGTTTAATCTCGTCGGTAATATGTGGAATAATCTGAACCGTTTTTCCAAGGTAGTCTCCACGGCGCTCCTTGCTAATTACCGACTGATAAATTCTACCGGTAGTTACATTATTTGCTTGTGAAGTAGGTTCGTTTAAAAAACGTTCGTAATGCCCCAAATCAAGGTCTGTCTCAGCCCCATCTTCAGTAACAAAACACTCACCGTGCTCATACGGATTTAATGTTCCCGGATCAACGTTTAAGTATGGATCGAGCTTCTGGATTGTAACACTGTAGCCGCGCGACTGCAATAATTTTGCAAGCGACGAAGCTAAAATACCTTTTCCCAATGATGAAGTAACTCCACCTGTAACGAATATGTATCTTGTTTCAGACAATTTCTAATAGTTTTTGTTTCTAAAAAACACAAAATTAATCAATAAAACGTATTTGAAAACTAAACATCAATGAATTTAGTGGATTCCATAAATAAATTAATAATTATCCCTATTCAATACTGAATTGTACTTAACAATAATCAAGTCGATTTCCTTGCTCTATTTAAAAATGAATTAAATGCAGGGCTTAAAATTGAATTTTAATTTACTCTATTTTTTAAACACGTCTTAAAATAATTACACAGATGCTTTATATTACATTTGTAATACAGGACATACAATTTTGCAATCTGCTGATTTTAATGCTTTTGCAAGTCGATATACATACTAAATGAATATTTATTCAATTACAAAGTAATATACTCAATGGGCATTTTTGCAAAATATTACATTTGTACAAGTACTGTTTTAATGATTTTACTGATAATAATATTTAGTTTTCTTCATTAGTATTCATTGATCAAATAAATTAAACAATACAACAAAGGCTGCTTGTTATTAACAAGCAGCCTTTAAATATCATTAAATAAATATTTACTTTATCTCTTTTTTAAGTTGAGCAACCCAACTTTCTATTCTTCCTTGTGTCAATCGTGCCTGATTTTCCTGGTCAATTGGAAGCCCAACAAATTGGCCACCTCTCTCAGCTCTGGAAGATTCATAACTATAACCTGCTAAACTTGTAAAGCCAATAATCTTTGCTCCACACTCCTCAAGTATTCCAACTAAAATACCTATTGCATCGCAAAAATTTTCCGGGTATCCTTTTTGATCGCCTAAACCAAAAACAGCAAATGTTTTACCAGATAAATCCATCTCTTCCAGGTCTGGCACAAATTCGTCCCAGTAATTTGGAAGTTCACCGTCGAACCAGGTTGGTGAGCTTAAAATAAAATTATCAAAATTTTCAAATACCTCTTTGGTAAGTTCTTCTGCATTAACTGCTTCAATATTTGATTCTCCAAATGCAGCAATTATTTTCTCAGCAACTTTTTTCGATTTTTGTGTATTGAAACTATATATTATGGCTGTTTTTCCCATTGTTTTTATTTTAATATGAAATTAAATCTTTAGCTGCTTTATAAATAATATCGGCATTTGGTAAGATTGCCCTTTCCAGTATACGATTAAAACCCACCGGCGTAAATGGTGAACCAACTCTTCGAATTGGAGCATCTAAATATTCAAAAGCTTTTTCGGTAATAATGGCACTCAATTCGCCACCAAAACCACCATGCACTTTATCTTCATGAACCAGCAAAACTCTATTGGTTTTCTTTACCGATTTTAGAATAGCCTCTTCATCCAAAGGAACTAGCGAACGAAGATCAATAACCTCAGCATTTATCCCCTCTTCCTGAAGTTTAGAAGCCGCATCTAAACACAAATGTGTTGTATTTCCGTAGGTAATAATGGTAAGTTCGTCACCCTCTTTTCTAATTCTGGCTTTCCCAAAAGGAACTTCAAAATCATCGGGTATTACAGTTGCTGCTTTTGGATCTTGATATAAAGTTTTTGGCTCCATAAACATGGTTAATCCTTCCGATCGCATTGCAGTCCTCAACAATCCTGCAGCATCATCAGCAAACGAAGGATATACAATTCGTACTCCGGGAATAGAAGCCAACGAACCTTCAATATTTTGTGAATGATACATTCCTCCTCCGATATAACCACCCGAGGCCAGGCGAATGGTGATGTTGGGAGAAAATTTTCCGTTCGATCGCCAGTAGTCGTGACTGGTATCAACATACTGCTCCATTGCCGGCCAAAAATAATCGGCAAACTCCGCTCCTTCAACTACTACCCTTATTTTTTTGTTGTATCGCGACATTCCATTGGCAGTTCCCATTATAAAGTCTTCAGCAATTGGAGCATTAAAAACCCGCTTTTCTCCGAACTCTTGTTGCAATCCTTTTGACACATTAAAGATTCCACCTTTATCTTTATTGGCCATATCTTGCCCCCATATAAATGTATCAGGATTGTGTCTGAATTCTGCTTTTAAAGTTTCGTTTAATCCGGTAATCAATTTTTTCTTTTCACCTTCCTCAGAATGCAATCCCTCGGGATATTTTTCAGAAACATAAGGATCGGAAATAACAAAGTCGTAAATAGAAGCCGGATCAGGATCCGGTGCATTCATCGCCGCTTTATGAGACACTTTAATTTCAGCTTTTACACTTGCCTCAATTTCCAAAAGCTCCTCTTCGGTAAACCGGTTATAACGAACTAATAATCGCCTAAATTTTGCATGCGGATCATAATCCATAACATAATTCCTTTCCGCACTACTTCTGTACAACAGATGATCATCTGAATTTGAATGAGAATGCATTCGTACACAATTGGCTTGCAAAAGAACAGGTTTACACTCTTCTATTGCATAACGTTTTGCTTCTGCCATTGCATTCATCGAATCGAAAACATCTTTTCCATTGCAATGAATTATCCTGAGATTTTTAAATCCAGAAAAGTTATTCGCCACTTTACGGTTGGCAGTCTGGTCTTTTTTAGGAACAGAAATTCCATAACCATTATCCTGAACCACAAAAATTACCGGAAGTTCCTCTTTATCCGCTCCATTTATAGCTTCATAAACATATCCTTCACTAACCGAAGATTCTCCTTGCCCGCTAATTGCAACAGCTTTTTCGCCATAATATTTAATGGCTCTGGCAGTACCCACTGCATGCAAAGTATGATTTCCAGTTGATGAAGAAACACTGTGGATATTCCATTCCGGTTTCGCAAAATGGTTTGACATGTGTCGTCCACCGCTGGATGGATCTGTTGCTTTGGATATTCCATTTAGAATTATCTCTTCCGAGGTCATTCCTGCAGCAATAGCAGTTAGCATTTCGCGATAATACAGATACATGTGATCTTTATTTTTTTCGAAATGTTGACCAACGGCCAGCTGAATTCCATCGTGCCCCGCATAAGGTGCATGGTAGGACCAGCCAATGGCTTGTTTTAAATAATTGGGTGCTTTATTATCAATTGCCCGACCAATTGTCATTAATCTAAACCAATTCTCCAAAGTTTCTTTGGGCGTTTTCTTAATGGAAAATATTTTCGGTATTTCTAAATACTTCATCTAAAATTAAATTGAACGGTTAGTATCAAATTGTTCAAGAATATCTGCGATTCTGCGTAAGAATGCTCCACCTAAGGCACCATCAATAATCCGATGATCGTACGAGAGCGACAAATACATTTTATGTCTGATTGCTATTACATCTCCCGATGGAGTTTCCAGCACAGCAGGTTTCTTTTCTATACTTCCGGTTGCCAAAATTGCAACCTGCGGCTGACTAATAATAGGTGTTCCAATTATATTTCGGAATGAACCAAAATTAGTAATTGTAAATGTTCCCCCCTGAATTTCATCAGGATCGAGTTTATTTGTGCGTGCCGCATTAGCCAGGCGGTTTAGCTCTTTTGTCAGACCAACCAGATTTCGCTGATCTGCATTTTTTATTATAGGTACAATTAAATTACCATCCGGTTTTGCAACTGC
>JABMPI010000608.1 GCA_013203755.1 Bacteroidota bacterium | reverse complement strand
TTTGAGCTATTTTGCATAAATGGCACATAAACTTTTTACTCTAAGGGTCGTAAAAGCTATACGACTGTTTTAAATGATTCTGGGTTTTTATAGCTTATTACAGTGTATTAAAGATTAATAAAAAAGTACGGAAGTCATGAAACCATTTATCTATTATTCCTCGTTTGGTTCAATTACTGTTGGAGATCATACTTACGATCATGATCTTTTAATCCGTTCGGACGGACACATTGAAAAAAGGAAAAAGAAACTTTCGAAAGATGTGTACGGAACATCACATACTCTTTCAATTCAGGAAGCAGAATTTATTTATGAAGAGGGTGTTCTAAAAATAATTATTGGTTGCGGGCAATATGGGGCATTACATTTATCAGATGAAGCAAAAAAAATGTTTCATGAAAAAAAAGTCTCGCTGGTTTTGGCAGATACACGCCATGCCGTTCAAGAGTATAATAATAGCGCAGAACCGTGTATCGGGCTGTTTCATATTACGTGTTAATATATATTCCAGATTATCTGGATGAAATAACTTTTTAGTATTTAAATCAATTCTCTGCCCTCCCATTTAGGGATTCTAGCCACTTTCTCCCCTCACATACACAATATGCCCACTTTGAATAAAAGTGGCTGTGTCAGTCTTTTTTCATTAGTTTATATTTTAGTCTAAATCAGCGATATTTGAAAGCCACAACATTCGAAAACAGATGTAATTATATAATAAAATGTGTCGTAAAGAGCGAAATGCTGATACTTAACAAACCGCCGTATACGAGATCCGTACCTACGGTGGTGTGAGAGGTGCACTGGCGGCTATTTGGTCGTCAGCCACCTATTCGATTAGGCAGCGGTTTAACTTTCCGCTTCTTCTTATACTACTTTTGATTACAGTAAACCATCTTCACGCAAAGTTTCAACCAATGATACAACTGTATTTGCACGATTCATTGTATAAAAATGCAACCCAGGAACACCTTTAGTGAGTAATTCTCTGCATTGTTTCAGGGCAAATTGCAGTCCAAATTTGCTTACTGCATTTTTATCATCCGCAGGTAATTCCGCCATTCCATCACGAATTTCATTAGTAATAGAAACACCGCAAACCTTTGACAAATTATTCATTAACGCTTCTGTATAAATTGGCATTACGCCCGGAACAATTGGAACTGTAATACCAGCTAACCGAGTTTTTTCAAGAAAATCGTAAAAATATTGGTTATCATAAAAATACTGGGCAACAAGGTATTCAGCACCATTTTCAACTTTAAGCTTTAGGTACTCTATGTCACGTTCAATACTTTCAGCCTCAATGTGGCCTTCAGGATAAGCTCCAGCTCCCAAACAAAAGTCGTAATTTCTCTTAATAAAAGGAATCATGTCTGAGGCATGAGAAAAGGCATCAGGATCTGGTTTGTAATTTTCGTCCCATGTAGGTGCATCGCCCCTTATTACAAACATTGTTTCAATAGATAGTTCTTTGAATTTATCCAATACTTTTATCATCTTTTTTGGACTTAATCCAACTCCTGCGATGTATGCTACCACAGCAAAATCAAATTCTTTTTTAAGTTTTTCGACCAGCTGAATGGATCCTTCACTTGTTGACCCACCTGCGCCGAAAGTTACTGAAACATAATCAGGATCAACGGCTTTAAGTTTAATAAGAGCATTATTAAGGTTAGCTGCTGCCTTTTCGCTTTTTGGTCTTGAAAACTCAAAGGAAATGACAGGCTTTCCTTTATTCTTTAATAAATAATCTGCTACTCGCATAGTTTCCCCCTTTTAATTAGTAATATTTTAGTTTTTTCTTTAGTTCATCTGCTGTCTAACGGTTTGAACAAACGTCCGTTTTAATGGCGTTTATTTTCTGTTACCTGCAGGGCTTTATTATTCATGATTATTTTCAAATAACTCTGACTTTAGTTTAACTATACTTTTTGCTTCAACTTTTACTTGTTTCATATTTCCGTAATTAATAGCAAAGTATATCCCTGGATTATAGATATTGCCTAATACCCGATTCAGAACTGACAATAAGCTATAAAACTTTTTTTTTGCGTTGATTTTGCCGGTTTGGAGTTCGTAAGGTGTCATGTTCCTGGGTTTGAATACAACCGTATTATGATCGTAATGCCTCCAGTCTGTAGTTATCAAACGGTTTTCATTTTTTAGATCTTCATAAATTTTGGTTCCAGGATAAGGAGTTAATATATTGAAGGAAGCGTTACTTACTTTATTTCTAATTAAGAATCGAACGGTTTCATTAAATATTTCTTTTGTGTCGTTATCAAAACCAAAGACCATTGATGCATGGATAAGAATTCCCGCCTTTTTAATCTTTTTCATGGCACTTTCCAAATGTTCAATTTTCTTTAATGCCTTATGCATTGTTTGTAACTGTTCCTCAGACACGCTTTCAATTCCAAAGAAAAGTGCTTTGCATCCGCTTTCTGCTGCAAGTTGTATAAGTTCATCATCTTTAACCAGCAATGATACAGAAGCCTGTCCTACCCATTTAATTTTTAAACGTTTAATAGC
>JABMPI010000607.1 GCA_013203755.1 Bacteroidota bacterium | reverse complement strand
TTCCATCCGGGTCGTTTCCCAAATCCAAAAGCTATGATGGACGAGCTTCATGACATGGGATTTCAAGTAATGCTTTGGGTGTGTCCCTTTGTTAGCCCGGATTGTGATGTTTACCGCGCTTTGGCTTCGCAGGGTGCTTTTTTGGTGACAGATTCTGGTCAAAAGCAAAACAATACAATGCCAACGGTTAATTCCCGTGGAAATGCAAAACCTGAAATGGTATCGTGGTGGAATGGTTTTAGTGCCGTGCTCGATTTGTCGAACCCGATTGCTGAAAAGTGGTTTAAATCGCAATTGGATTTTCTCCAGGAAGAATATGGTGTAGGTGGTTTTAAATTTGATGCCGGAGACGCCCGTTATTACACGAAGGGCTTAAGTAAAGGAAATGTTTCTCCAAATGAACAGGCAACTTTATTTGGTAAAATTGGTCTTGATTATCCACTGAATGAGTATCGTGCAATGTGGAAGATGGGCGGGCAACCTTTGGTACAGAGGTTACGTGATAAAGCTCATAACTGGCAGGATTTGAGGAAACTGGTTCCGTCGATGTTATTGCAAGGAATTATGGGCTACTATTTCAATTGCCCCGACCTGATTGGCGGAGGCGAGTTCACCTCTTTTCTAAACGGTGCAACAATCGATCAGGAGTTGATTGTACGTTCGGCCCAATGCCATGCACTTATGCCAATGATGCAGTTCTCTGTTGCTCCTTGGCGGGTTCTGGATGAAAAATATTTCAAAGCAGTTAAACTCTCCGTTGAAATACGTGAAAAATTTGTAGATTATATTTTGGAAGAAGTTAATAAAACAGCTAAAAGTGGTGAGCCAGCAATACGTTCTTTAGAATATTCTTTTGCGGGAAATGAATATGGAACAATAAATCAACAGTTTCTTATTGGCGATAAATTATTGGTTGCCCCGATAGTTGAAAAAGGAATTACAGAACATAAAATATATCTGCCTGAGGGAAAGTGGAAAGCTTTTAATGGTAAAACCTACGAAGGCAATAAAGAAATTTTAGTTCCTGTAACCATAAATGACCTACCGTACTTTGAGAAATTATAGCTTTTTGGATTTATAAGAATAAGTTATGATATTATCCTTCTAGAAATAATTATTTTTACAATTCAATCAAAAAAAATTAGCATGAGAAATTTATCGTTCCTGTTTGCCCTAACTACATTAATTTTGTTTTCCTGCCAAACCCAAACAAAACAGGAAGCAAAACCTACAAAACCCAATATCATCTACATCCTCGCCGATGATCTGGGTTATGGCGATTTAAGTTTTCAGGGACAAACAAAATTTCAAACGCCAAACATCGACCAGCTGGCTAAGGAAGGAATGACCTTCACCCAGCATTACGCGGGGTCAACAGTTTGCTCGCCATCGCGATCGGTTTTACTAACCGGGCAGCATACCGGTCATACCTACATTCGTGGAAACAGGCGGGATGGAGCAAAAGGGAACTGGCCTATTTCGGCTGAAAGCCTCACTGTTGCAGAAATTTTAAAAGAAAATGGATACACAACCGGAGCATTTGGAAAATGGGGACTGGGTTATCCCGGGTCCGAAGGCGACCCAAACAAACAGGGTTTTGACGAGTTTTATGGTTACAATGACCAGACACTTGCTCACAATTATTATCCCTATTTTTTAAATCATAATCAGGAAATTATTACGCTGGAAGGAAATGCAGGAAATGGCAAAGGAACGTACGCACCAATTCCCATTCACGATGCAGCTTTAAAATTTATGGAGAATAATAAGGACAAACCTTTTTTTATGTATTATCCTTCTGTAATTCCACATGCCGAATTATTTGCTCCCGAGGAATACATGGAAAAATATCGCGGTAAATTTTTACCGGAGAAAAATTATAAAGGTGCCGATGAAGGTGCTCCCAGATATAAAACGGGGGGTTATGGTTCGCAACCCGAATCGCATGCTGCTTTTGCTGCAATGATAAATCTTTTAGATGATCAGGTGGGAGAAATTGTTGCCAAATTAAAGGAACTTGGAATTGAGGATGATACCATTATTATGTTCTCATCAGACAATGGACCACATTTGGAAGGTGGGGCCGATCCTGATTATTTCGATAGCAATGGCATTTATCAGGGCTACAAACGCGATTTATATGAAGGTGGAATTCATGCGCCAATGATTGTTTGTTGGCCAGGAAAAATTGAAGCTGCCAGTAAATCGGATCATATTTCGGCTTTCTGGGATGTACTGCCAACTATTACAGAATTAATAGGCGCACCAGCTCCAGAAAATATCGACGGCATTTCATTTTTACCAAGTTTAATTGGTAGTGGAGAGCAAAAAAAACATGATTATTTGTATTGGGAATTTCACGAGAAAAAAGGCAGACTGGCCATTCGTCAGGGGGATTGGAAACTAATTCAATACGATGTATTTGTTCCGGAAAATACAAGCACCCAATTGTATAATTTGCGCAATGATCCGGGAGAAGAAAATAATGTAGCTAAGGAAAATCCTGAAATCACCGTGAAACTTTTAAAATTGATGGAATCGGCCAGAACTCCATCTAATGATTTTTCATTTGGCAAAGAATAATTTAGATAAACTACTTAATAATGAAGAGAGTAATTTTCCTTTTACCTGTTGCAATCCTTACTTTGTTTTCCTGTCAAAACCAACCAAAAAAAGATGTCACCCTGAGCGGAGTCGATGGGAAGCCAAACATCGTTTACATTTTAGCAGACGATCTTGGTTACGGCGATTTAAGCTGTTACGGACAAACCAATTTCTCAACTCCCAATATCGATAGTTGGCTGAGAATGGAATAAAATTTACGCAGCACTATTCAGGTTGTTCGGTTTGTGCACCTTCTCGTTCAACCTTAATGACCGGGCAACATACTGGGCACACTTATATTCGCGGAAACAAGGAAGTTCAACCCGAAGGTCAGTATCCGCTGGAGGCAAAAGCGGTTACAATGGCTGAAGTTTTACAAAAAGCCGGTTATGCAACCGGTGGATTTGGGAAATGGGGATTGGGTTATCCGGGCTCGGAAGGCGATCCAAACAACCAGGGTTTTGATGAATTTTTTGGTTACAACTGCCAACGAATGGGGCACAACTATTATCCCTATCACATGTGGCACAATCAGGAAAAGATAATTTTGACAGGAAATGAAGGCAAAAAAATTGAAGAATATGGGCCGGAAGTAATACAAAAAGAAGCCTTGAAATTTTTAGAGAATAATAAAGATAAGCCATTTTTTATGTACTATCCATCTGTTATTCCTCATGCCGAATTGTTTGCTCCTGAGGTATACATAAAAAAATATCGTGGAAAATTTACTCCTGAAAAAATGTACAACGGAGTTGATGATGGAAAAGATTACAAAATAGGAGGTTACGGTTCTCAACCTGAGTCTCACGCAGCTTTTGCTGCAATGGTTGATTATTTGGATATGCAGGTGGGCGAAATTGTAGCAAAATTAAAAGAGCTAGGTGTTTATGAAAATACACTCATTATTTTCACTTCTGATAATGGTCCACATCAGGAAGGTGGTGCCGATCCGGATTATTTCAACTCAAATGGAATTTATAAAGGCTATAAACGCGATTTATATGAAGGTGGTATTCGCGTTCCAATGCTAGCAGTTTGGGAGGGTAAAATTAAACCGGGAACAACTACGGATCACATTTCTGCATTCTGGGATGTATTTCCAACAGTCGCAGAAATTACCGGAACAGCAACTCCGGAAAATATTGACGGCGTTTCATTTTTACCAACTCTTTTAGGTGAAGAACAAATTCCACACGATTATTTGTATTGGGAATTTCACGAGAGAGGTGGACGAAAAGCCTTGAGAAAAGGAGATTGGAAACTGATACATTACAACGTTCTAAAACCGGAATTAACAACTACCGAATTGTATAATTTAATTGACGATCCGGGGGAAGAAAATAATGTTGCAGAAGATCATCCTGAAATTGTGAGCGAGCTTGTTGAACTCTTGCAATCTGCCCGCACTGAATCGGAGATTTATTCATTTCAATCCAAAACAATAATAAAATAAATCCTGTCTGCGCTAAAATCTTTTTTCTCAATTCGGGGTTTTTGAAGTATTGATTGAAATTTACCCTTAATTTGAAATGAATATAACTTGAGTTCATTTTAAAGCTTGTTATTTTGCAGGTATTGAATAAATAATCTTTTAAAAAGAATTAAACCTATGAATAAGATAATTACGTTGCTTTTTATAGCTGCAATACATTTTTCGGTTGTTGCTCAAAACGATTGGGAAAACGAACAGGTTCTTGGAATCAACAAAGAACCAGTTCATGCCACTTTTTTTCCGCTGAATTCAGTCGATGAGGCTTTTGACGATGGAACGCAATCGGAATGGGTGCAACTGCTAAACGGAACCTGGAAATTCAATTGGGTTCCAAATCCAGAAGATCGTCCGATGGATTTTTATCAGGAAAGTTTTGACGCCTCATCATGGAACGATATTCCTGTTCCGGCCAACTGGCAGATGCATGGTTTTGGTCAACCTATTTATACCAATATCAATTATCCGTTTGATAAAAACCCACCTAAAATTGCAGGTATTAATGGTAATCCGGTTGGTTCTTATATTCGAACTTTTACCGTTCCGGAGAACTGGGATGGACGCGAAATATTTATTCATTTCGATGGAGTTTCATCGGCATTTTATATTTGGGTGAATGGCAAAAAAGTGGGGTATAGTCAGGGA
>JABMPI010000606.1 GCA_013203755.1 Bacteroidota bacterium | reverse complement strand
TACCAGGATGAAAACCTGGCGTCCTAACCACTAGACGAACGGGCCAATTTATTATCCCTTTATTTTTAGGGACTGCAAAAATACTTCATTTTTGTAATCCACCAAATTTTTTTAGGATTTTTTTATTTTAATTCTAACCTCTTTCGCTAAACAGGCTGTTTCTGAATTAAGCGCTGCAAAGAAAATGATGTTTTTTGAATCTGCAAACCAAATCAAAAGAAAAGTGGGAAAAAAGTTATTTTATTAACGAAGTTGGAAATTCTCACCTAGGTAGACCCGACGTACTACTTCATCAGCTGCTAATTCTTCAGCAGTTCCAGCCTTTAAAATGTCTCCTTCAAAAAGAAGATAAGATCGGTCGGTGATTGTAAGTGTCTCGTGAACGTTATGGTCAGTTATTAGAACTCCAATATTTTTTTCTTTTAATTTCATTACGATTTGCTGAATGTCTTCCACTGCAATGGGATCTACTCCCGCAAAAGGTTCATCAAGTAATATAAATTTTGGATCTATTGCGAGAGCTCTTGCAATCTCAGTTCGTCTTCTTTCTCCACCCGAAAGTTGAATCCCTTTGCTTTTTCGTATGTGTTGAAGTCCAAATTCTTCAATTAACGTCTCAAGCTTTTCTTTTTGATATGCTTTTGAATAATTGGTCATCTCCAAAACTGCTTTTAGGTTGTCCTCAATACTGAGGTTTCTGAAAACTGAGGCTTCCTGTGCCAGATAACCAATTCCTTTTTTAGCTCGTTTATAAACTGGTAGTTTAGTAATATCTTTGTCATCAAGGAAAATTTTTCCTGAAAAAGGTTGGACAAGTCCAACAATCATATAAAATGATGTGGTTTTGCCAGCACCATTTGGTCCCAGTAATCCAACAATTTCACCTTGTTTAACGTCGAAACTAACTCCTTTAACTACGGTTCGTTTCCTGTATTTCTTTACAATATTTTCGGCTCGAAGAATCATATGATCAAATAACGTGATTTTCTAATACAATTACATTTCTTCCATTTCTTTTTCACGTTTTTTAACTACGCTTCTAGAAATCATTATGCCAATTTCATACAAAAATACCAATGGAAAACACACCATTATTTGGCTAAAAATATCTGGTGGAGTTATAACTGCAGACAATAACAGCATAATAACATAGGAATGTTTTCTGTATGTTTTCATGAGTGCAGGCGTAATTATGCCAACCTTACTAAGGAAGTACGAAAAAATTGGGAGTAAGAAAACTATTCCGGAAGCTAACGAAATTGAAGTTACTGTGCTTATATAAGAGCGTGTATTAATTTGGTTAACCACTTCTGCACTAACACTGTACGACCCAAGGAAATGAATGGATAATGGAACAATTAAGTAGTACCCAAAAAGAACCCCAATTATAAAAAGAACTGACGTAAAAAATACGGCTCCACCTGCATGTTGTTTTTCTTTGTCGTAAAGAGCAGGTTTTATGAAACTCCAAAATTCATAAAATACCAGCGGCGAGGCTAATATTAATCCGGCGATTATAGAAGTCATTATGTGCATCATAAACTGATCGGCCATTTTAATGCTGATTAGGTTAAGATGTGCCTGATTAATTTTAAGAGAATCGCTTCCTACCAATTCTGCAAGTTTACTAAACATGCGATTCGTCCAAAATTCTGGAGATTTAGGACTCAATATAATTGTATCGAAAATAAAACCTTTCATTATAAAGGCTATAATTGCTAAAACAAAAATAACTCCGGCGGATCGTACTATGTGCCAGCGTAATTCTTCGAGATGATCTAAGAAAGACATTTCTGCATGATTCCTCTTTTTACCTTTCTTTTTTGTAGTTTGCTCCTCTTTGTTTGTATCTTCACTCATTAGAATCCATTTTATTTTGAAAAACAGCACAAATATAAATACTTATTGATATTTGTAGCTTTACAATCTTTATTTCTTTTTAATAAGAAGCCAAATTCGAAAAATAGTATTAAATTTTATTGCCATTTCGCTTACTTTTAATAATTTAGAATTTGGATAAAATTAGGAAGAGGGATTTTCGAAATTGAGAATGTAATGAAGACAGATATTTCACTTAAGGATGAATTGCAAAAGTATTTTGGTTTTGACCGTTTTAAAGGCCGACAAGAAGAAGCAATAAAAAGCGTATTGAATGGTAATAATACTTTTGTGTTAATGCCAACGGGGGGAGGGAAATCGTTGATTTACCAATTGCCGGCACTAATGCTGGAAGGAACTGCGATAGTTATTTCGCCGCTTATAGCGTTGATGAAGAATCAAGTGGACGCAATTCGGGGAGCACAGGAAGAAGATAGTGTCGCACATTTCCTGAATTCGTCGTTGTCTAAAACGGCAATTCAGGAAGTTAAAGCAGATGTTTTAGCCGGGAAGACTAAATTGTTATATGTTGCTCCGGAGTCGCTTACCAAAGAGGAGAATATTGAGTTTCTGAAAAAAATTAAAATTTCGTTTTATGCCATTGATGAGGCACATTGTATTTCGGAATGGGGTCATGATTTTAGACCGGAATATAGGAGAATAAAATCTATTGTTGAAGAAATTGGCCAACGTCCAATTGTTGCTTTAACTGCAACTGCCACAGCAAAAGTGCAGCATGATATTCAGAAAAATCTTGGAATATTAGGTTCGGTAGTTTTTAAAGTTTCTTTTAATCGAGAGAATCTTTATTATGAAGTGCGTCCAAAAGTTAAAACGGAAGCACAGATTATTAAATTTATAAAGCAGAACGAAGGAAAATCGGGAATAATCTATTGTTTGAGTCGAAAGAAAGTGGAAGAGATTGCGGGGGTTCTGCAGGTTAATGACATTAAAGCACTGGCATATCATGCTGGAATGGATGCGGCAACGCGTTCTGGGAATCAGGATAAGTTTTTGATGGAAGATGTAGATGTAATTGTGGCTACCATTGCATTCGGGATGGGAATTGACAAACCTGATGTACGTTTTGTTATTCATTATGATATTCCTAAAAGTTTAGAAGGCTATTACCAGGAAACCGGACGTGCCGGAAGAGATGGTGGTGAAGGGAAATGTATAACTTTTTATAGTTATAAAGATATTCAGAAGCTGGAAAAATTCATGCATGGCAAACCTGTTGCTGAGCAAGAGATTGGCAAGCAACTTTTGCTTGATACTGTGTCGTATGCGGAGTCTGCCATATGTCGTCGGATTATATTGCTTTATTATTTTGGTGAAAAATACCATCAGGATAACTGTGGCAATTGCGACAATTGTTTGAATCCTAAAGAGCAAATTGAAGCGAAGGATGAAGTGGTTCGTTCATTACGAGCAATTCTGGAAGTAAATGAAAAATACAAGGGCGATCACATTGCGAATATTTTAATTGGAAATAAAACAGCTGCAGTAAAATCGTTTAAGCATTACAAATTAAAAACGTTTGGAACTGGTAATGACCATGAAGAACGGTTTTGGAATGCAGTTTTTCGCCAATCTATGGTTGCCGGTATTATTAATAAGGACATTGAAAATTACGGACTTTTAAAAGTTACACAGAAAGGACATGATTATTTGGCCAATCCTTCCAGTTTTATGTTGGTGAAGAATCATGAATACGAAGAAGAAAATTCTGCAAATTCGAGTGGAGGAGCACCATCTGGAGGAGCTAGCGGTGATCCTCAGTTGTTTTCGATACTAAAAGATTTGCGTAAAAAAATCGCAAAGAAACACAACCTTCCTCCATTTGTTATTTTTCAGGATCCATCTTTATCCGACATGTCAATTCAATATCCAATCTCCTTAGAGGAGCTTCAAAACATACAGGGAGTTGGGCAAGGAAAAGCGCGGAGATATGGTAAAGAATTTGTGGCACTTATTAAAAAATATGTTGAAGAAAATGAGATAGAGAGACCTGATGATCTAGTGGTTAAAACGGTAGCTAATAAATCGAAATTTAAAGTATTTATCATTCAAAGTATCGATAGGAAAATTTCATTTGAAGACATTGCCAATTCTAAAGGAGTTGATGTAAAAGATGTGATCTCCGAAATTGAAGCCATTGTACATTCAGGTACTCGGTTAGACATTGGTTATTATATCGACGATGTTTTAGACGAAGACCAACAGGAGGAAATCTTTGATTATTTCAGAGAGGCAGAAGTAGATTCTGTACAGGAAGCGCTTGATGAACTCGGCGAAGATGAATATTCTGAAGATGATGTTCGGTTAATGCGGGTTAAATTCTTCTCCGATTTAGGAAATTAGTATTAATTCACAATCCCTTTTCCCCTTATTTATAACTATTTTGATGTAGAATGTATTATTTTTGCATGATTTTTTTATTGAATAATTTACAAGAATATATAAATGACAATATCTGTGAAAGAAAAGTTAGATTACAAAGTTGCTGATATTACGTTGGCAGATTACGGACGAAAAGAGATAGAGATTGCAGAGAATGAGATGCCTGGGTTGATGTCGATTAGAGAGAAGTTTGGCCCATCTAAACCATTGAAAGGTGCCAGAGTTATGGGAAGCCTGCACATGACAATTCAAACTGCGGTTTTAATCGAAACGTTAGTAGAACTTGGTGCTGATGTAAGATGGTGTAGCTGTAATATATTTTCTACTCAAGATCATGCAGCCGCAGCAATTGCAGAATCAGGTGTTCCTGTGTTTGCATGGAAAGGTGAATCGCTTGCTGAATATTGGTGGTGTACTGAAAAAGCTTTAAGCTTTCCAAATGGGAAAGGTCCGCAATTGATCGTTGACGACGGTGGAGACGCCACTCTTCTAATTCATAAAGGATTTGCAGCAGAGAAAGATGCCAGTGTTTTAGATGTTGAACCTGAAAGTGAAGAAGAGGGTGAGATTTTAAATCTACTAAAGAAAACGTTAGTTGAGGACAATCAAAAATGGCACCGTACAGTAGCGGAATGGAAAGGTGTTTCGGAAGAAACTACAACTGGTGTTCACCGTTTGTATCAAATGTTTGAAAAAGGTGAATTGCTAATTCCTGCCATCAATGTAAACGACTCGGTTACAAAATCGAAGTTCGATAATTTGTACGGATGTCGCGAATCTTTGGCCGATGGAATTAAACG
>JABMPI010000605.1 GCA_013203755.1 Bacteroidota bacterium | reverse complement strand
GTAGATAGCTTAGAACATAGCCTTATTGAAACCATTAAATATGGCAGTAAAATATTTACTGAACCCGACCTGAAAAAGAAATGCAAGCAAACCACCCCCCAATGATTTACGCCCGTGCGTTAGACAATATTCTGGTAGCAATGAAAGGCAAAAGAATATTTGAACGCTTCGGCTTTAACTTACCACGACAGCCAATCTATCAGCCAACAACCAAATTAGTTGAGAACTTTGAAACGTGGTTATTCCCGAAAGATGCTACCGATTGGGTTAATCCTGACACTGGCGAAACCTTATCGGGTTATATGCAACCCATAGAATTAAGCCATTTATTAAACAACTGCATCAACACCAACCATTGTTAATTTTTCTATATTTGACTTTCTAAAAATTTACAGCAAAATCAACTTAAACGCATGAGCGAAGAACAGAAGCGACTTCTCGAACAACAACTTTGGAATATTGCCAACGAATTACTGGAAACAGAAACAGTAATGTGGATATGCAACAAGAAGTTGGACGATAAGTTAAGCTATTTTGCATAATATCATTTAGTTCACATTGGAAACTATTTGAACTAAAAAGCATAACAGTAAATTGTATGAGTGGTGGTAGATTCCGCTGATTGTTTTTTTGATTGGGGTTTAGACAAACAGTAAAACTCGATTAACCAATTATTCATACCTCAAAGCCTCAACCGGATTCCTTGTAGCCGCCCTCCAACTTTGCCAGCTAACCGTAAGCAATGCAATTCCCAAAGCCAACACTCCTGCCAGTGCAAATATCCACCAACTTAATGTGGTTTTGTAGGCGAAATTTTCGAGCCATTTATTCATGGCGTAGTAGGCAATTGGAGTTGCAATTATATTGGCTGTTAAAATCCAAAACACATAGCCTTTAGAGAAAAGCATCATTACATCAGGAACTGTGGCTCCCAGTACTTTGTAAAGTCCAATTTCTTTGCTCTTTTGTTCGATGGTAAAGGCAGTCAGTCCATATAAACCAAGACAAGCAATAAAAATAACCAGGAATGAAAAATATTTAAATAGTGTTCCCATTCTGGCTTCTGCCTTGTAATTGGCTTTCAGTTTATCATCTATAAAATGGTAATCGAAGTTTTCATCAGGGAAAAAGGATTTCCATATTTTTTCAATATAGTCCAGACTTTGAGGTAGAGAATTTGGTTGTATTCTCATAGATAATGCCGTGTAAGACATATTTGCTTCTTTGGGGTCTGGAATACGAAATATGAGCGGTTCAATTTTGTTGTGAAGCGAACTAAAATGAAAATCATTAGTTACACCAATAATGGTTCCCTTTCTGCCCCACATTGTCAACTCGTGGCCAATAGGATTTTCAATACCCATTTCGTTGGCAGCAGTTTGATTTATTACAAATCCACGGGGGAGGTCGGTTGCAAATTCGCGGGAATAAAATCTGCCTTCGTTCATTTGTATCCCGTAGGTTTTGGCAAATTCATCGTCAACGTGTAATACCCACGATTTATATTTTTCTTGTTTACCGGGCCAATTAATACCTGATGTATTACCCATTCCCCCTGTTCCCATGTTGGCCGACCGTGAAACATTTAACACATTTCCACTTTGCAGTATTTCATTTTTAAAAGCTTCATAATTGTTGCTTATATCTCCTTTTATTTGCGCACATACAACATGTTCTTTATTGTATCCTAAATTGGTGTTTTGAATAAATTTAAGCTGCCTTGAAACGGCAATTGTGCCTATAATAATAAGTATGGATAGTACAAACTGGAATACAATCAGTCCTTTTCGAATATTTGTACTCCGGGGAGAGGAAACAAATTTTCCTTTTAAAACCTTGATAGGTTGAAAACCGGATACAAATAATGCTGGATATATGCCTGAAATTAAACTTGTAGCTAAAACAATTCCCAGAAGAGTAAAAATAAACTGCGGGCTGGTATATGGAACAGATAGCGATTTTGCGGATAAATGATTGAGAATTGGCAAACAAATTTGTACCAAAAGAATTGAGAAAATCAATGCTATAAATACCAAAATAAACGTTTCTCCAAAATATTGCTGAATAACTTGACTCCTTTTACT
>JABMPI010000604.1 GCA_013203755.1 Bacteroidota bacterium | reverse complement strand
GTTTTACCTGTTTGGCGGTCACCGATTATCAATTCACGCTGTCCACGACCAATTGGAATCATGGCATCAATAGCTTTTAAACCTGTTTGTAAAGGCTGGTTCACTGGTTGGCGATAAATTACCCCCGGAGCTTTTCTTTCCAATGGCATTTCGTACAATTTGCCTTGCAATGCTCCTTTTCCATCAATTGGTTCGCCAAGTGTATTGATTACACGGCCAAGCAATTGTTCTCCAACTTTTATTGAAGCAATTTTTTGCAATCGTTTTACAGTATCTCCCTCCTTAATTTTGCTGGAAGGACCTAAAAGAACGGCTCCAACGTTATCTTCCTCAAGGTTCAATACAATTCCCTTGACACCGCTGTCGAATTCAATCATTTCGTTCGATTCTACGTTCGAAAGACCGTAAATACGAGCAATTCCATCGCCTACCTGTAAAACGGTTCCTACTTCTTCTAATTCAGCTTCCGTTTTAAAGCCTTCTAGCTGTTGTTTTAATATTTCAGATACTTCAGCAGGTTTTATATTTGCCATCTTATATTATTTTTTAACGCTTTAAAATCAATTATTTAAGTTCAGTTTCGAGTAATTCTTGTTTTATTTTTTTGAGTTGAGTTGCAACACTGGCATCGTATTGTTTATCATCGATACGCAATACTAGCCCACCAATTATGGTGGGATCCAGGTTACTTGACAACTCTATTTTAGCATCTAATTCTTTTGCCATTAACAACTCGATTTTGGCAATGGTTGCTTTATTTATTTCTGTTGCTGTTGTAATTACAGCCGATTTTATATTTTGATCTTTACGTGTAAGTGTCAGAAAATTCCTACAAATTCCCGGAATATGTTCTTCTCGTTTATTCGCGGCAATTAGCATTAAAAATTTTAAGGTTAATTCATGAATTTTCCCTTTGAAAATAGAGGTAATTAATTCAGCTTTTTTTGAAGTTTTTACGATTGGGCTTTCCAATAAAAGAATAAAATCTTTCGAGGTGTTGCAAACAGCCAAAACCAATTCAATATCTAATTTAAGTGTAATCAACAAATCTTTTTCTTTTGCTGTTGCAAAAAAAGCTTTTGCGTATCGAACTGTTATTGCGCTTTGATCCATCTGTTAATTCAGCTTAATATCGTTGATTAATCCATCCACCATTTTTTCTTGTTCACCAGAATTGCTTAACTGTTTTTTAAGTACTTTTTCAGCAATTGCAATGGATAACTCAGCCACTTGTTTTTTTATTTCACTTATGGCAGCATCTTTTTCAGCCTGAATTTGCTGCCGTGCCTGTTCTATAGATTTCTGACCTTCAAGATTAGCCGCCTCTTTTGCTTCGGCAATAATTTTTTCTTTAATCTCTTTTGCCTCTTTCAGAATAATATCTTTCTCTCTTCTGGCTTCAACAATAATTTTATCGTTGTCGGCTTTTAAACCTTCTACCTCTTTGCGGGCAAATTCTGCCGAATTCAGCGCAGTGGAAATAGATTCTTCCCTTTCACTTAAAGCATTCAGAATTGGTTTCCAGGCAAACTTGCGAAGAACAAATAAAACAATTCCGAAAATAATCAGCATCCAGAAGATTGTTCCGGGATTTGGCATTACTAAACCCATGGTCTATTTTTTTTATAATTAAAAAAGTAATTCTTTTTAAAAAGCAACGAACCTCCGGCAATCCCGGAGGTTGTTGCTTAAATTCTTTTGGCTACACAAAAATAACGAGCGCACAAATGATTACAGCGAAGAAGGCAACTCCTTCAATAAGTGCTGCAGAAACAATCATGTTCGAACGGATGTCGCCGCTGGCTTCAGGTTGACGAGCAATGGCTTCCATGGCGCTTGCACCAATTTTACCAATTCCCATACCTGCACCAATCGCTGCTAATCCAGCTCCCAGGGCTGCGCCCATTTTGCCGATGCCTGCACCGGCGGCCGCTTGTAGCAATACTGTTAAAATAGCTGATAACATAGCTTAAAATTTAATTATTAATATTACGAGATTGTCTTGAGTCTACCATTTAATCTATTTTTAGATTTTTTCATTTATACTGCGTTGGAATTTCCTTAAATAGCTGGTGCTATTCACGTCAATTCCGCCTTGTCTAAATAAAAAACTCATTCTAATATTTTTAAAAGTTAAACTCAAAATAATCTCAATGATGATCCGAAGTCGCCATTCCAAAATAGAGCGCCGACAACAGAGTAAAAACATACGCTTGAATAAATGAAACCAAAACATCTAACAGTAAAATAAATACTGAGAATGCAACAGAAACCGGGCTAATTCCTAATCCGGCAGCTGGGCCCATTATACTTCCAAAAATAAATATCAAACTCACAAAAACGGTTACAATTAAATGGCCGGCCATCATGTTCGCAAAAAGTCGAACCATTAATACAAACGGTTTTGTAATTACCCCGGAAAGTTCAACAATTGGCATTAAAGGAATAGGGAATTTTAACCACCATGGTACATCGGGGTTGTAAATTTCTTTCCAGTAATGTTTGTTTCCGTTTATGGTAGTTATTCCGAATGTAAAGAGAGCTAATACCAAAGTAATAGAGATGTTCCCGGTTACGTTTGCTCCAAATGGTGGAAATGGGATTAATCCCATAAAGTTGTTAATCAGAATAAAAAAGAATACAGTTAACAGAAAAGGCATGTATTTCTTATATTTCTCATCTCCAATTGCAGGTTTGGCCACTTCGTCGCGAATAAAAAGGATAAGCGGTTCGAATGCATTTTGAAGACCTGTTGGGGCTTTCCCTTTGTTTCGTTTTGCTGCCCCGGCAACTGAAAAAACAAGCCAAAATAAAATAAGTACCGAGACTAAAACTCCGGTAATGGTTTTGGTAATTGAAATATCTATGGGTTTACCAATTTCGTGGCCATGTGAGTCAAGTTCTACAATTTTACCTTCGAACTCTTCGCTATGCGAAATCTGGAATCCTTTGTACGCAGAATGGGCATGATTAAATTTAGAAGACATAAAAACATGAAAGCTTTTATTTTCATGCCATTCTGGGTTTTTACTGTATAGAATTATTGGCAATGGAATGCTAATGTGTGTTTCGCCAAACGAAACAACATGCCAGTCATAAGAATCGGAAACGTGTTCGATTACAAATTTACCTGCCTGAAACCCTTCTTCTGTATGCGAATCGGTTGCGTGAGCACTCTCGGCCTCATGGTTGTGTTGCGCTAATAACGGCGTAAATCCAGTTATTGTAAGTGCAAATAATATAAAGATTGCTTTGGTAATCTTTAGCATAGTTTATTATCGTTTATCAAATGCCACAAAATTAAAAGATTTTTTGATTGGCAAGTTATATTTTTACATTTAAGTCAAACAATTAACAATGTTTTGGAACATTTGTTTGGTGAATTTCCGATTTGAAAATCTTTTATATCTAAGCCATTCAAACAGAGGATAACTCAAGTTATTTTTTTTGATTTGTTTTTACAGTTCCGCTAATTTCTGAAACTTCAACAAAGGTATAAACCAAATACAAAAGCATCAGACAAATTACAAAGACGATGGCATTTTCGGTATCAAAAGCAATATAAATAACGGCAACTATTGAATATAAAATTAGTTTGAAAAAAGTAATTAGCATATTACTTCTGGCAAATTTACCAATGTCTTTTTTTGCAAGATTTATTTGATACGCATGAATTAAAATGGTTATCACAAAAAAGAAAAGTAAAAGAAAAGGTAAAACAGGCAAATAATATTCAGTAAGAAAAAAAGAAAATGCTAGCCAGCCTAGTAATGCAATTCCTATTGTTATCCCAGCTAATTTTAGAATAAATTTTTTTATGCTCATGTTTATTTTTTAAGCAGGTTTCGAATACCGAAAAGGATGGAGCCAATAACAGAAAACTTAAAAATGTAAATTAAAAACAAATAAAAGCGATG
>JABMPI010000603.1 GCA_013203755.1 Bacteroidota bacterium | reverse complement strand
GTGTCAGGATCTGCTTTGTAATCAGGTACGCTATAGATATCATCATATGGAATTGCCCATGCTACAATAGGTGTGCCTGCCATATTATCAGTGCCTGGTTGTATTTCAAGATCGGAAAATTTCATATTGCACTGTTTGATGAGGCTGAGCTATAGAAATTATAAAATGAATCATATATAGGTGATCGTTTTGATAACAAACCGTTAAACTTGTAATGATATCCTTTTACTCCGCTTACGGTTTGAATGATAAAATCGCATGTAAAAGAAAGAGGTTGCTCGATGGTTCCAACTATGCGTTCAAGTCCATCGTTATCGATCACGTGAAGTACAAACCTACGGCCATCCATTTTAACAAGTAGTTGGAGCATTTCTTCTGAGTCGGGGGTAAAGCCCTTAAGTTGTGATTCGATAAAAGGACCATCATCAGATTGTTTTCCTGATTCGCTAAAATCGGTTGAATCAATAGCACCATAGCCCAAGCGCCATGAATATCCTGTATTTCGTGATATTGCTGTTGTGATTTTTTGATTAATTGGAATAGGAATATTATAAACCCCTTCAACTTCAATAAATTTAAAGGATGCCAGTCCGGCAATGCTATCAATAGGTGGATTTGGGAAATCGTTCATAATACAAAGGTTGGTTATTGGTGATTATTTTAAAAGGACATAGTTGCAATTTTGGTGCAATGTAATAAGTGCTTAAAATGGGTGTAAAAAAAAGGACACATCTATCAATATTTAGGCTTAACAAACTGATATATTGCATGTTGATATTTGTGTTTTACAGGACACATCCCACAAACATTTTTTACGGTTTGATTACCATGTAGTTACGTTCGTTACGCCAACGCTGATAAGCCTTAATCATACTTTCCATGCTCCGATCAGTCTCCAGTATGCCATAAAAGTTTAAACCAATCTGTATTTCGCGCTCAATTGTTGTTTTGTATTCGCGCGCAATATTCATGGTTACCATGTCGTATAAATGATCATCGAACTCTGATTTAATAATTTGGTTAAAGAAGATTATATTTTGTTTACTCAAGTAAAATCCTTCACGGATGTAAAAGAATTCGGAAAGTTTAAATTCAAGCTGCTCATGAAAATCTTTAATACTTCCTTTGGGTTCCCATTGTGCTTTTTTTTGAAGCACCTTGAGTAAATGAATTCCGTAACTGTTAAGTGTGGAGACAGTAATAAATCCATCCTGGCTATTAGCCCTGTGGATTAGAAACTTTTTCAAAAATGAGTGCGTAGGCACTGTAATAGTGATCATATTTCGCTTTGGTTACGAAAGCGTCGACCGTTCTTGCACAACAAAAATAGTAATTGTTTATGTTTTATTGCCAAACACACCAGGCTCTAAAGAGCAAAATAAACTGAACAACTGTACAAGTCACAAAACCCACTCCTAACATATTGAATTTGAGTAATTAAACATGCACTAAAATTTAGTACAAAAGTGTGTCATCCGTACACTTTTTTCGAAATTACTGAGGTATATTTTTAAAACAGTACAAAAGTGTACAAAAGTTCGTTTATGCACACTTTTGAAAGTACGTGATAACATGCTGTTTTTGAGTATTTTATATTGCATTGTACACTTGTACACTTTTCTACTACTTATTTTTGATAGTCTTTAAAAACAAAAAATATTTAATAATAAATAATAATATATATATATGTAGCTGTAATTGAGTTTTTTAAATAGCGATTTTCGCATGTACTTTTGTTCTATTTGATAGATAAGAAAAGGGGGGGCGCGGGAAAAAAGTACAATAAAAGGGAATAGTCATAAAAAGGGAAATAGTTTTAAGGAGTTCGCTTTGCTCACGAGTTTACCCTCTGTCACTTCGTGACATCTCCCTGAAGGGAGAATGACCCCTCTGTCCTGCGGACATCTCCCCAGGAGGGGAGACTAAGGCGAAATGCTGAGGATATTAAGGTAAAGGGTAGCGAAGTTTGTTTGTATGCGATTCTCAGGGAGTTAAAAAGGCCAACGCACCCGCAATATCGCCCGAAAAAGGCGAGACTGCGGATAACTATAAATCATAGGCCATACTCCTTACAGTCGTACAGCCCATATTTATTAGTTGTACACAATATGGCTACGTTCCTGTTTTAATTGAAGGTTCGTGCATATAATCCGTAATAATATTTTTTTCTTCCCTCGCTCTTTGCCTTATCAGGCAATTAAATAAATGTGTAATCATTCCTACTTCCCATCCGTTCCCAGTTGCTTTTACTGTTTGGTTTAGGCTTATTTCGTTACAATAATTATCAGGTAAGTTCATCAGCCTACATCTTTCAATTTTAGTGTAGTTTCTATAAGGTAATTTTTTGTTAAATGCGTCAGGGTGTCTTCCTATTGACATAGTAGTTAGTACCGTATTTTTTGCAACAGTTGTAAGGCAGTTGCTTTTATCTCGGTTAGTCGCTCTTACTTCAAGGCATTGCGTTATCGGTACTGTTTTATCATAATCTTGCCTTTTACCTCGTTCATCTAATCTACGCCCTAAAATCGTTGCTTTGTTCAATCTTCTGCCACGTATCGCACTTGGCCCAATCATTTCAGTATCTTCTAAAACATCTTCCAGTTTAATACCTTGGTTATTCGGTTCTGTTATTTCAAAGTTTGCCCAATACAATCTAACACGATTTTGAGCAGAAGTTAAATCACTATTTAGTTTTACAGGCTCAACGCCTAAATGTTGGCTTATTACGTCTTGGTATTCCTGCTTCATTACCACGTTTTCAAGTAGCCAGTATTTAGGTTTTACTTCCTTAATCAATCTCACAAATTCAAAAAATAGTTTGCTTCTTGGGTCTACAAAATTCAACTGCTTACCGCTAAAACTAAATCCTTGACAAGGGCTTCCGCCTATAAGCAAATTAATATTTGGTAAATCATTGGCTTTTACTTTGGTTACATCACCAATTTGTATGGTATTGGGGTAATTAGCTTGCGTCACCTTAATAGCGTGTTTATCAATTTCAGATGCAAAGTATTTATCTACTTCTATTCCTGCCTTTTCAAGTGCTACTTGTCCGCAACTAATTCCGTCAAATAAAGACAGTACGTTTATTTTGCTTCCTACGTCAGCAATTTTGCCACCGCTCAAAAAAATATTATTACTCATTTTCGTTCTTATTTTAAAGTTCATTTCTATTTAACCGCCATACAGTGTACAACATCGTGTATAGTGCAGCTTCCTATCGTCAGCCGACACCATACACACAGCGTTGTATGCAAGTGCTTAATTTAGTGCTTTATCAAAGTTTAGTTCTTCTAATCTTTTTCTTTTATTTTTTTCCACCCTTTTCTTACTCATAATAAAATTATCTTCATCGTTTTCAAATGCTATCCAATTACGGTTTAAATCATCACAAGCAACACATTCACTTCCACTTCCTGCAAATGGAATCAAAACATTATCTTTTTTATTACTACTTGCTTTTATAATTCTATAGCAAATATCTTTTGGTTTTTGTGTTGGGTGTCCATATCTTACTTTATCAGGTGTAAAATCCCATACATCAGTTGTAGCCATAGGTAAATTAAAAGTAAATGATAAACTTTTGTACCATTCGGATAATTCTTCATAAGCCATTGTAAATGATTCGCTTGTTTGTAATGATTTATAATGTTTTTCGGGAATCATCATCCAACTTGTATCACTAAAGTACCTTAAACCACCTGCATCCACTCTCAATCCCATAAGTTTTCGGCAATCTTTTGTTTTTAAACCACTTTTTTTAAGTTCTGTTTTAAGGTATTTTCTTATAGGTTTAAATACTTCGTTTACGCTATCGTTATTTTGAAAAGAATAACTTTGATTTATATAGAAAAGTAAATATTCACTCGCAGTTGGAAACATTCTAATTTTATCGCTCGTTCTTCCTGCTATACTTTTTAAACCTTTATCAAGCGTAATGTTTTGCCTAAATGTTAATTCATTATCAAATATCAATACTTTTTGTTTGCTTAAAATATCAAAGTTTCCATAGCAATAAAAACTTCCGCTATCTTTTAAAGTCCTTAAACATTCAGCAAACCAAAGTTTACACCATTCAAAATAATCTTGTTCGTTCTTCCATTGGTTATCCCACTTTTCACTTATAGCCTTGTAATAAGGAGGGTCAACTATTATTAAATCTTGGCTTTTATCAGGTATCATTTTAAAACCCTCTAAAACATCTATTTCGTATATCATTTTGCTATCGCAATTTTCCCTCGCTCAAAAATAAAAGAAAAAGGGTCGGTTAATAATTCAAACTTTTGTGCTTTAAAGTCGCACCAGACATACAACAACGTGTATAGCACATTAAAACGATGCCATACACAATGCGTTAGCAACATTAAGAAACTGCCGATAATGGAAACTCCACAATATCAAACCGCCCAAGAAATGAAGCACCAGATTCAACCCAACAAGATTTTAATTTTTCAGTAGTGAAAATAATTTGAGGTATTTGTATTGGTTGAGGATACTTACCCCTTTCTTTCTTCATTATTGTAAACTTCAAATCACCGCCACTTGGCCGATTATCTTCTACAGGAAAGAAGAAAGAATAATCAAAATCTTCAGGGCAATCATCAATTATGAGAAGCTCGGTATTACTTGGTATTTCAGAAAATAATAATGGGAGATTAGATAAATGACCATTAAGCCTTCTTGCACAAATAAATGCTGTTTTATCTTTACCAATATATTCTGAAATCATGTTTGCTACTCTTGTTTTACCTGTTCTTTGTGCTCCTGTAAAAATCTTTGCTTTCATTGTTCTAGTTTTTGAGGATTAGTTTTCTATTCTGTTTTTGCTCCAATTCCTTCATACGAAAGTATTCTTGCTTCGACATGTATTGCCTGCAGCTGAATTGGATATCTCGTAAATTATTGAGTTCGATTTTTTCTTTCTTTGTCATAACTCTACACTTCAAGTACATATACTCTACCCCTTTCGAGGAAGAAGAAAAAACTGTTTTGTAACTGGAAATCGGGCTTTGTGCGCTTTGCCCAGTAAATGCCTGGTGTAATTTCGCTATGAATTAGATATGCCAATCCATCTCTGTACTCATCAAAGTTTATAAAATCGTAAATTGTTGCAACTTTAAAACCCTGTGGTAATGTGTCGTAATATGGATCTCCATCTTCGTTATGTAACAATTCAGATTTTAATACCACACCTGAAGCTACATTTTGCTTTAACTGATTAATTAAATTGCTCATAGTTTTAGGTATTAGATATGGTTATATATTCAATGCCTCCCGATTTATCGTAATCGATTGGTTTTTGTTTGTTATCAAACTTTTTATGGTTGCCATTTTCATCAAACAGATGCTTGTTAAATCCAAATCCGCGATAACCGCAATAGGCCTTGAGCTTTGTTTTAAAACTGTTGGCAGTTAAAAAGCGCTTTTGCGATTGTGATAGTGTGTTTTCGTAACTGAGGTATGCCTCGGCTTTTATAATGCGCTGATTTAGCGAACTTGAATTACTAAAATAAGTAT
>JABMPI010000602.1 GCA_013203755.1 Bacteroidota bacterium | reverse complement strand
TGGAAAATCACATGAAGATGTTACAGAAAAATCAAGACCGGATTAAAAAATATTTTAATCATAAAGATATTAAATATGCAGCGTAAAAATATCTCATTTAATTCCCGTCGGGTTAATAATCAGAGTTTGAATTTTCGGTTTGTTGACAAAAAAATTTACCACATCCGATAGTATAGTTTTACTTTTCGAAGGAGGCTTCTTAATTGCCACTGACGATGTGGATTGATTAATCATTAACGTTAATTGCAAGTAAATAAAAGTTATACATCAAATCTAATTATTTAATAATTGAATAAAGACAAAATTAGCTTCAAATTGTAAGCTAATTTTCAACTAAAACTGAATATTTATTTTCATAAAATGCTGTTGCATTTCTATCATATATCAGAAATAAGGATAACAAATTGGAGGCTAGGTTGTTTAGGAAATTAAATACCTCACCGCAAGTGAACGGTGTATCAAAATAAATTATTTTCCTTTCTTCGCCCCAGGGAACGAGAATTTTTACCCATGAGATTCCTCGCTTGCGCTCGGAATCAGTTCGACTAAATAATTTTGTTTTCTAAAAATTAAAATTTCATTGATTTAACTCAGATACAATGCAATTGAAATACCAATAAAAGTACCGATAATGTATCCAAGAATTCCCACTAAAATTGCAGGAGTAACCATCTTTTTCTGACCTAAAGAAGCCGCCATTGGTGCTGCTACCAAAGGTCCCATAATATTAGCGGCCGATGAAATTATAACTTCGTATACATCCAGTTTAAAAAGCCTGGCAAGAGCAAGCATAAAAAAGAAATGAAAAAACATAATGGTCATATAAAAACCAAATACAGGCAAACCAACATGCAAAATATCCTGAAGATTTGAAGCCGCTCCAATAGCTGCAAGAAAAATGTACATCATCCAGAGTCCTATTGAAAAAGCGGTGTCTTCAAGTGCTTTTAGCAATTTTGGAAATAGGTTGGCTGTAACTACGGCAAAAATTGTTATCAGAAGAATACTCAAGTTTAGTTCGGTATGTATAATCTTTTGAAGAAACGGTGCCAAAACAGTGCCACTTCCTGCTACTACAACTGCAATAAAAATAGAAACAGCTATTCTTTCCAGCGTTATTTCACTTTTCTTCTCCAATGTATGAACAACAGTTTCTTCTTTGTTGTAATTATTTTTTGATGGGCTAAAAAAGCGACGAAACAAACTTATTGTTGGAACCAAAAAAAGAAGTAAAACATAAATATTAGCAGCAAAATTATCGATGGCAATTGTTGCTGTAAACATCGGGTTTGAGCTAAAATTAAGGATTTCGGCAGTGGCTACAAAATTAACACTCCCACCAATTAATGTGGCTGCAATTACTCCTGCTGTATTTCCGGAACCTTCTCCCAAATCTATTAAATGATAAGCAAGAAAACACCCCAAAACAATTCCAACGGCTCCAATTATATATGCAATTAACAGCTTACCACTTTCACTAATTATTTTAACCAAATTCGAACTAAAAAGCATTAACGGAATAGCAACCGGAATAAAATAGTTAAAAATCATATTATATACTTCCACATTAATATCAGGTTTTGAGGCCACGGGAACAACACCCGTCATCGACAATACCGACATTGAAATCATAGTTACCAGAATTCCCGATACTTTGCCAAACCATTTTTTGTGTTCAGAATAAATACCTAAAGCCGCAGCCCCGGCAATAATAAAGAATAAGACTAAATGATTATCGGGAGATATAAATGATTGCATAATGTACCAAATTTAGTTAAAGCCCCGAATATATCCTGATTTTATGGAATTTTCAAAATTTGACTTTTTTTGATGGAAATAGATGAAATGAGGTTGATTAGTTAACTGGCTCCATTTTATGCGATAAACAATAATTGTGTGAAATTTTTGAATGATTAAAGGATGAGTCTGCTCCGAAAAGTGATTTTTCGGAGTGGACTCAAGTATGTAATTCCAAATGTAAATAGTTGGAAAAGATGAAAGAATCTCATTCATATAAACGATGAAAGGGCTGGAAAAACCAGCCCTTTCATCGTTTATATTTTAATTATTACTTATTTCAAAATAGGGTTTAGATTTTCATCTAACGGCGTCATCTTCGGCATAAGTAAATGCACAAACCCAAGGATAATAATGTATAATGAACCTGCCGCCATAAACGCCCAGAAAAATCCTGTATTATTTGCATCGTCAAGTACCAATCCGAGTAATAGATTACTAATAATACCCGCTACAGCACCAACCATTCCTCCAATTCCAACTACTGAAGCGACTGCTTTTTTAGGAAATATATCGGAAGCAAGGGTAAATATATTAGCCGACCATGCCTGATGACCTGCTGCACCTAACCCAATTAAGAAAATTGCTAACCATTTGTTATCTGTTACTGCAACAAAAGCTACCGGTAAAATTACTAAAGCACAAATTAATAAGGTAAGTTTTCTCGCTTTATTTATCGACCAACCTTTTTTAATAAAAGCACCTGAAAGCCATCCACCAAAAATACTACCGCCATCTGCAATTAAATAGATAACAAGAAAAGGTAATCCCATTTCTTTAATTTTCACACCAAATTTCTCTGCAAGAAAAATAGCTCCCCAGAATAGGTAGAACCACCATACTGCATCGGTAACTTTAGCCAAAGAAAAAGCCCAGGTTTGTCTTTTAGGAAACACTTTTTTCCAAGGTAATTTTTCTATTGATTCTGCTTCTGAGTCACTATTAATATATTCCAATTCTTCCTTAGAAACTTTTGGATGCTCTTCAGGTTTTTTATAGGTTCTAAACCACATATATACCCAAATTGCACTTAAAGCCCCAGTAATTAAAAAAGGAATTCGCCAATTCACTAATTCTCCTTCACCTTTAGTTCCACCAGTCCAATAAACAATAGCTCCAACTACAAATGGTGCGGCAATTGCCCCCACACTCGTTGCAGCATTAAAAATTCCGGTAGCAAAAGCTCTGTCTTTTTTAGGAAACCATTCTGCAGTAGTTTTAATTGCTGCCGGAAAGTTTCCAGACTCTCCAAATCCAAGTCCAAAACGTGCAAGCATAAAACCAATCAAACTAAAACCTCGTCCAATTCCAGCATGCAGCATTCCAAAAACACTCCATAAACCGATAGACAAAATATACCCTTTTTTGGTACCTAGTCTGTCAATTATTCCTCCCATACTAAGCAGACCAATCGCATAAGCTATTTGAAATGCAATAAGAATATTTGAATAATCTTTTTTTGTCCAGCCAAACCATTCAATAAGGTCTGGAGACATAACTCCCATAATACTTCTATCGAAATAGTTTATGGATGTTGCTAAAAATAATAAGGCAAGAATCCGAAATCGATAATTACCTTCTGGTTTTTTTAATTCTGACATAAATTTTTTTGGTTTAGATATTAATATTATTTTTGAAATTTTTTGATTATTGAAAGTGCCTCAGTACATTTGGCAGTAATGTAGGAATAATTTTCGTTTGCTAAAACTTCTTTGGGGAATAATTGCGAGCCCATTCCAACACAAGTTACACCTGCTTCGAACCATTCCTTCAAATTTTCTTCGGTTGGAGAAACACCACCAGTTGGCATAATACTCGCCCATGGCATTGGTCCTTTTACTGCTGCAACAAAGCTTGGTCCACCTACCTGCGAGCCAGGGAATATTTTAACTACTTCTGCGCCTAGTTCGTGTGCACGACCAATTTCTGTAACCGATCCACAACCGGGACTCCAGGCTACTTTTCTTTTGTTGCAAACTCTTGCTGTTCCTTCATCAATTAAAGGCGAAACAATAAAGTTTGCTCCCAAAGCCAAATACATCGAAGCGGTTCCTTCGTCGATAATAGAACCTACTCCCATTATCATTTCTGGGCATTCTTTTATTACCCATTGGTTTAAAGAGGCAAACGTAAGTGTTGCAAAATCGCCACGATTTGTAAATTCGAATAATCGTGCTCCACCATCGTAGCAAGCTTTTACTACCTTTTTACAAACTTCCACATCTTGATGAAAAAAAACAGGAACCATTCCTGATTCTTTCATTTTTAATGCAACTTCTATTCTCGTAAACTGAGCCATAATTTTAGTTTTATTTTGCGTGCAACATTATCGTGCAACTCTGCCCGATGCATCACCACCCATTAGTTTTTCAACTTCATCAACGGTTACTTGATTGTAATCGCCATAAACAGTATGTTTTAAACAGGATGCGGCAACAGCAAAATTTAATGCATTTTGGTCGTCGCCTTCGTAAGTAAGCAAACCGTAAATTAAACCTCCCATAAAAGAATCGCCACCGCCAACACGGTCAACAATGTGTGTAATTTGATACGTTGGAGATTCGTACAGTTTTTCGCCATCCCAAAGCACACCCGACCAACTGTTGTGGTTGGCATTTACAGAGCCACGCAAAGTTGTAATCACTTTTTTACAACGTGGATATTGTTTCATAATTTGTTTTGAAACCGATTCGTAAGCTGTACCTTCTACATGACCACCTGTTACATCAACTCCTTCCGGTTTTACTCCAAGTACTTTTTCAGCATCTTCTTCATTACCTAAAATTACATCGGTTCCGGCAACTAGTTCTGGCATTACTTCGCCTGCTGTTTTACCATAATTCCATAAATTTTTACGATAATTCAAATCACATGAAACTGTTACACCTAATTCGTTTGCTTTTTTAATTGCTTCTAAACAAACATCGGCAGCACTTTGCGAAATGGCAGGTGTTATCCCGGTCCAATGAAACCAATTGGCTCCTTCAAAAACTTTGTCCCAGTCGATCATTCCGGTTTGAATTTCTGAAACTGCAGAGTTAGCTCGATCGTACACCACTTTACTCCCACGACTTACTGCACCGGTTTCAAGGAAATAAATTCCCAGACGCTCGCCACCATAAACGATTTGGTCTACTCCTACTCCATATTTTTGCAAATCCATTTTGCAGGCTCGTCCAAGATCGTTTTTAGGAAGCCGCGTTACAAAATCTACTGGAATTCCATAATTGGCTAAAGAAACGGCAACGTTTGCTTCGCCGCCACCAAAAGTGGCTGTTAACTGCGTACTTTGAGAAAAGCGCAAATAGTCTGGTGTTGCCAAACGCAACATTATTTCACCAAATGTAACTACCTTTTTATTATTCATGATTCAAATTTTAGTTTTTATGCAATCGATTGCAAAGATATTGTTTCAATCCAAAACAGCACCACACAAT
>JABMPI010000601.1 GCA_013203755.1 Bacteroidota bacterium | reverse complement strand
CGATTCGCCCACATTCCAGAATGTAGTTCAGTTTCTCCTCCTCGACCATCTTATCGGAATAATCCCGAACCGAATATCGTTTTTTTGCTAGCTCCAAAAAATTTGTCATTGCTTTCCGTTTTTCGTTATTCGCTTTTCGCTATTATACTACTTCCCTACCTCACTACCTCACTGCCTCACTACCTAAATAGTCCATGTTGTCAATCCTTTCGTGGTAAATTCATACCGTTTTGTCTGGTGAAACATTGTACTCAATTTCACGAAAATATGGTGTTGCCGAAAGTGAGATTTTATTTCATAACCCGGCAGCTAAAAATTTAAGAGCCGGTTCGAAAATAGTAGTGCCTACAACAATAACAGATAAAGTAGGAACTATTGTACCAGCTGTTTTAAATAAAAGCAGAGATTATTTTGAACACATTATTGAGTCGGGAGAAACGATGTGGGGAACCACACGGAAATACAAAGTTTCGGAGGAGGAACTAAAGGGATTAAATCCTGCATTAAGAACTGGTTTTCAAGCCGGGGTTGTAATTCGAATTCCTGTAAAAAAGGAAGTGGCCACAACGCAGGCAAAGCCGGTAAACAACGATGCATTTTTAAAGCACTCGGTTCAAAAAGGTGAAACTCTGTTTGGGCTTTCATCAAAATATTCTTTAACTATTTCGGAAATTAGAAAATACAATCCGATACTTGAAAATCGAAATTTGGTTTGGGGGGAAACAATTTTAATTCCTGAAAAATTGAATAGTAATATGGTTCAGTTTGAAGTTGAAAACGAAGTTGATTCCATAGAGCAAGTTGAAGCATTCTACAAGGTGGAATTGCCTGTTGAAATTCCGGAGTCGTGCAAAACTGATGAGTTTAGCGTTTATTCCAATTCAACCTATAACATAGCCTTGTTTTTGCCTTTGTATTTAGAAGCCAATGATACATTAAACAGGGAATCTTTAAATGAAGAATTGACAGATTCTTTAGCGCTTTTGGAGATTGAAATCGTTCAGGATACAACTATTGAACAGGAGGAGCGGAAGGAGTTATTTAAACGATTTTATGGAAGTAGTGAAAGTTTTGTACAGTTTTACGAGGGGGTATTATTGGCGGTAGATTCAATGCAAAAAGCGGGAATGCAAATAAAATTAAATGTATTTGATACGCAAAGAAATGCTGACTCTATTCAACAATTTATTTACTCGGAAGATTTTCTGGAAACCGATTTAATAATTGGACCCGTTTATCAGAGCGTACAAAATGAGGTGGCTAAAATTGCCGCAAAAAATCGTATTCCAATTGTCTCTCCATTGGAAGCGCAGTCGGATATTATTCGCAGTAATTCACAATATTATCAAATAAGACCATCGCGCGAATATATTGCTGAGAGAACGGCAGAAATGATTGCGGAGGAGTATTTTAACAGCAACTTTATTGTAGTTCGAACAAAAGAGTACCAGGGAACGGCCGAAGGAAAATTGGTTGAGTTGATTCAGGAGAAATTTTTTAATACGGGTTTTTTAAGTAAACGAAATGGGGTTAGTTTTACGGTTTACGATTTTAAAAACGAAGGTTCGTTTGGTTTGAGAAGAATTATGTCGAAGCGCAAAGAAAATGTAGTTTTTATTCCTTCAAATAATGAGGGAGAATTAAGTGTTGCAATTTCGAATGTAAATAACCTTGCCGACGATTATTCAATTACACTCATCGGTTCCAATCGTTTTCAAAACTTCCAAAGTATAGATATTGAGCAATACCATAATTTGAAATTAAAATACATTGCACCTTATTGGGTGGATTATAAAAATCCTGCAACAATTCAGTTTATCGAAAAATTTAAAGAAAAATTTGGCACAGAACCAAGTAGTTTTGGTGCTCAGGGTTTCGATGCAACTTTTTATTTTTTAAATGCTTTAAAGTATTTCGGTAAAAATTTTGACGAGTGTTTGCCCTTTTTACATGTTAATTTGGTGCAAGGAAATTATCACTTCGAAAAGGTATCGCAATTTGGCGGTTATATGAATAAAGGAGTTTCAGTTATCTCTTACAATCGTGATTACGAAGTGGAAAGAAAACGTGTGAAAGGCCAACCTACTTTGGTGGTGGAAAATTAGTTTCTATTTTAGAATTGTCTTGATGACTCTGTCATTCTGAGCAAAGTCGAAGAACCTGTTGTTTTGAAAGACAGATGTTTCGACTACGCTCAACATGACAAATTTATTTTATACTCTCTTAAAGAACCAACGTTTCTTTGATTACATTTCAAACTCTCTTAAAGTCTTTTTAATAATTTCTACAGCTTCCATTAGTTGTTCTTCGGTAATTACTAAGGGTGGAGTAAACCGAATAATATGTTCGTGGGTTGGTTTGGCAATTAGCCCGTTTTCTTTTAAAGCAAGGCAAACATCCCAGGCAGTTTTTCCATTGGTTGGTTTTATAACAACTGCATTTAATAATCCTTTCCCGCGAACTAATTCAATCATTTCAGAATCGATTGCCCGCATCTCTTTTCTGAAAATTTTGCCCATTCGATTGGAGTTCTCAATTAAATTTTCATCTAAAATTACATCGATAGCTGCCATGGCAACTTTCCCTGCAATTGGATTTCCTCCGTAAGTACTCCCATGTTCGCCGGGTAAAATGGTCAACATAATTTCATTGTCGGCTAAAACACACGAAACAGGATACATTCCACCAGAAATTGCTTTGCCCAGAATTAAAATATCAGGACGAACACCTTCGTGATCGCATGCCAACATCCTGCCTGTGCGAGCTAATCCGGTCTGAACTTCGTCTGCAACAAAAAGCACCTTGTATTTTTTACACAAGGCAGCTGCTTTTTTCAAATAGCCATCTTCGGGAACATAAACTCCTGCTTCAGCCTGAATTGGTTCAACCAGAAAACCAGCAACATTTGGGTCTTGCAATTCTTTTTCCAGTTGCTCCAAATTGTTATATGCAATGTTTACAAAACCGGGTGTGTACGGACCGTAATCGTTATAAGCATCGGGATCCGACGACATAGAAATAATGGTAATTGTTCGTCCGTGGAAATTACCATCGCACACTACAATTTTTGCCTTTCCGGGCGGAACGCCTTTTATTTTGTATGCCCATTTCCTGATGAGTTTCAATGCCGTTTCGTCTGCCTCGGCACCGGAGTTCATTGGGAGCATTTTATCGTAACCAAACAATTTGGTCATGTACTCTTCCCATTCACCCAAAACATCGTTGTAAAAGGCGCGAGAAGTTAATGCCAGCAGATTTGCCTGGTCGACTAATGCTTTTGTTATTCTTGGGTGGCAGTGTCCTTGATTTACGGCGGAATAGGCTGCCAGAAAGTCTAAATATTTTTTACCCTCAACATCCCACACATAAACGCCTTCGCCTTTTGCCAATACAACCGGAAGCGGATGGTAGTTGTGCGCGCCAAATTTGTCCTCTTTGGCCATGTAATCATTGGTCGTTAATTTTGTCATCTTTTGTTGTTTAAAATTCTTTACAGAATTACAACATTCAGCAACAATTTCAAAAAAAAGTAATGGTGTTTAACAGCAGTGAGAAATGTCAGGTTTTTGCTGTGCAATTTGATTTTTTTGGGTTTTAGCTTTCGTCCTATACGGATGAAGTTAAAGAAAGGTGGTAGTTTTCTACAATTCGATTGTATTATGAGCCGTAAGTCCAAGGTGCGAATCACACAAGAACTGCGGAAATTGGATTTTCATAACAAGACACAGCGGACTATTCAGGATTTGGCAACACTGCTAAACCCAAAGATACGGGGCTGGCTAAATTATTATGGTAAAATCAACCGCAGATGTTTGCTCCCTGTCTTTTACTACCTGCATCATCGTATGATAAAATGGATACCGAACTTTATGCGGGCTACAATCCTTAAAAAACAAACTATCCCGGCAATTATTTATGAGTGCGTGTTATAGCCATGTGCTTT
>JABMPI010000600.1 GCA_013203755.1 Bacteroidota bacterium | reverse complement strand
TCAGCTACATATCGACTGCCTACCTTCCTTATGCAATATACTTAAGTTTGTTTATATTGCTGTCTGTTAATGCCTTAAGGCTTTTTAGGGCTGCAAATTTTGTTTTAAAAAATGTAATTTCTTATTTCTATTTTATTTTATACCTTTGTGCACTAGAATTTTTACCCATTTTGGTAATTATTAAAGTTTTGAATTCTTTATAGTAGAACTTATTATTAAGTTGATGGCGAGTATGATGAAAATAAAGAAAATTTTGGTTTCTCAACCAAAACCCGAATCAGAAAAATCTCCTTATTTCGAATTAGCGGAAAAAAACAATGTTAAGATTGATTTTCGATCTTTCATTCAGATTGAATCTGTTCCCGCTAAAGAATTCCGTCAAGAAAGAATAGATCTCCTGGCTCATACGGCGGTGATTTTTACTTCCAAGCATGCCATTGACAATTATTTCCGGATTGCTGACGAAATGAGAGCTTGCATACCTGATTCCATGAAGTACTTTTGTAATTCAGAAGCTACGGCTAATTATCTTCAAAAGTATATTGTTTACAGAAAAAGGAAGATCTTTTACAGTCAGACAGGTAAACTTTTAGATTTAATAGACACCATTAAGAAGCACAAGGAAGAAAAATATTTAGTGCCTGTGTCAAGTACACATAATGAAGAAATTCCGTTAAAACTGGAAGAAATTGGTGTAAAGTACAGCAAAGCTACCCTTTACAGAACCGTTTCAAGTGACTTGTCAGATTTGGCTGAAGTAAATTACGATGTTCTTGTATTTTATAGTCCTTCAGGAATTAAATCTCTTTTCCAGAATTTCCCTGACTTTGTTCAGAACGGTACTATGATTGCAACATGGGGAGAACAAACGGCAAAAGCGGTTGAAGAAGCCGGTCTCAGACTCGATATTCAGGCACCATCTGCTGCTGCGCCTTCAATGACAATGGCCCTTGAAAATTTTATTAAAGATCATAATAAAAACGGGAAGAACGGAAATAGCTAAATTTGTTAACACATATACTTCAACCAGGGTCGATTCTTTTTAAGAATGATCCTGGTTTTTTTGTTTATTTTTATAGGCTAAAGTAAAATTAATAAAAAAGATGGCCCGGTATTCTTTTCCAAAAAACGAAAAACTAAAAAGCAGAACCCTTATCAATATGCTTTTCGAAGAAGGTAATTCCGAGTATTCTTTCCCCGTAAAAGTTTTCTGGCTATCCTCACCAAAAAATTCGTCAACCGAAGTTCAGGCAGGCTTTTCAGTGCCTAAAAAGAAATTTAAAAGAGCGGTCGATAGAAATTTATTAAAAAGAAGAATGAGGGAAGCTTATCGATTAAATAAAATGGAGCTTATTGACCTGGCAAAGAAAAAAAATTTAAGCCTTTCCTTATTTTTCATTTTCAGTGCAAATAGTATACTTGATTATCATCAAATTGAAAAGTCAATTGTAAATCAGTTAAAGGTAATTTCTGGTAAGATTAAAAACTTTGACTAATCCATATATATAGTTTGAGGAATTGAAATATAAGTGCAGATTATCTGTTTAATTGTTATTTCAAAGAGTTCTTTCAAATGTGTCTTTCAAAGAACAGAAAATTGAATTTTTTTTAAATATCCCTTTCATTTCTTAGAACGTTTTTAAATAGCTGAAATAATTTGACTTGTCGCTCCATTTATTTTTCTTTACCGAAGCTATTATTCAGGCGTACAGAAAACTAAAACAGTATAAATTGAAAAGTTTAATTTCATTTTTCAGGCGGAGAGGGGTAATTTTGATTTTTGCGGGTTTTTTCGGTGCCCTTCTGCTTATCTTTTCCGGACATAAGGCTGTTCAGCTTACAAGTACAGACGAATTTTGTGCCTCTTGCCATAATGTTCATCCACAAGCCATTAGCAGTTGGAAAATGTCAACCCATTTCGATAACAAAAGAGGTATTGTTGTTCATTGTGTCGATTGTCATCTGCCACCTGAAGGTCAGGGTAGGTTGACAGAAAAAGTAAAAACCGGTTTCAGAGATGTATATGGAGTTCTTTTTAAGGATGTTTCAAAGATAAACTGGGAAGAGAAATCCAGTCTTCAGCATGCCGTTAACCATAGTTATAAATCTGCTTGCATCAATTGTCACAAAAATAATTTTCCTTTAGGATTATCAAAAAAAGGTGAAGAAGCACACTTGTATTATTCCAGAAATGAAGATGAT
>JABMPI010000599.1 GCA_013203755.1 Bacteroidota bacterium | reverse complement strand
TTTCTCAATAATCACTTGAAGATCAAATCTGAATTGTGTCTTTCGGGCAATTTCTTTTCCATCTAAACCAGCATCAACAATCTGCTCTAATTTCGTTTCGAAATCGTCTTTCTCGAAATCAAAAATAAATCCATTCTGGCCTTCCTTAATAATCTCTGTAATGCCGCCTTTGCAGTTATTGGCCAGAACCGGCGTGCCACAATACAAGGCCTCGAGTACCACGTTAGGAAATCCCTCGTACCGGCTGCTTAAAACAAATACATCGGCTTTCTGAAACCATTTATAACTATTGGTTTGATATCCGGCAAAAGTAATCAGTTTTTCCAACTGGTGTTTTTTAACCAGCGACAATAAAAATTTGGTGTATGCCGGGCTTTCTTCACCTCCAATAATACTTAAGTGGTATTTTTCTTTCTCGGTCAACACTGCAAAAGCTTCGATCAATAAATCAAAACCTTTCTGATGGGTTAACCTGCCACAAGCCAGTAAATTAATCTTGTTTTCGGGAAGTTGAACAGCATCGTCTTCTTTTAACCTGCCATCTATAAAATCAGTATTAATCGGATTGTTAATTATCGTAACCTTCTTGTGTGGTATATTGAAATTTTCTACCAAATCCGCTTTCATATCGTCACACTGGGCAATAATGGTATGGTAATTTTTGTAAAAATTACGGTACAAAAACAACATGCGTTTATTGCTTACATGTTGACTTACGGTATTTGTTTCGCGGGCAAACCATCTTATTTTTTTAAAAAAGGGTATAAAAACCGATAACAAAACATTTATGCCACTTAATCCTGAAAAAACAATATCGGGCTTCTGCCTGAGTATTCCCCTCAATGTTTGAAAAAAGTAATATTTTATATTTAGCGAAACATTTAAATGAATTACCTCCACATCGTCACGCAAATTACTCAGATAAGTATGCTCAGTATTAAAAAGGAGTAAAAGTTGTGGAATGTATTTATCCCGACTAATATGGTTGACAAGGTAGGTTATTATTCGTTCTGCACCACCGCCACTTAATACCGGAATTATAAATAGTATTTTCTTTCTTTTTTGCTCACTCATCTACTGGCAATTTTAGCATTTGTCCAAGTTTTAGATCCCATTCTTTTGGTAAGATTGGGTGAAGACCACCGTCATGATGAAAAGAAATCTCCCCAAAATAGATTCTATTATCAATAATGTACCAATCAGCTCTTATATACAAAAAGCCAGCAGATAATATTTTAGAAAGTTCAAGTAGTTTTGTTAAACATTTGGGTTTTTCAATATCATAATTTGCCGGATCTGTCCTGCGTCCACTTGATTTTAAGGATGACCAAGAGAAAAGTTCTCTATTCCATTTAGTTGAATACCAATTTCGTTTGTGGTCTCCACTTCTATCGATATCCACTTGAATAGTAATTGCCTTTTCATTAAAACAATGTACTTTAAAATCAAATGGAGTTCCTCCGTTTTTATCAATTAATAGTTTTTCAACAACAATGCGTCTTTCAATATTTTTATACTGCCATTCGTTACTTCTGGTATAGTAATTTTTACTTAGTAAGCGTTTAAAATGTTTTTGCACAGTAATCCAATCAATATCATTCTTATCTTTTATAATTATCCCACCGGAACTATCATGGTTCGTTTTAATAATTACCGGGAAATCTGGCATATTTTCAGCCGTTAAGTCTACAACATCTTTGGTTTCAAAAATTAGTGGCACCAGATATTCTTCACCTATCTTTTCTTCCACCAAATCCCTGACTTTATATTTATCCGCACATAATGTATGCAAACTGGTTCTGTCATTTAATTTCAACCATTGAATTTTTTCATTAAGTGTTTTTGGATGGTATAAATCTAGTGTATATCCAAATGCCCTTTTGAATTTTATTTCAATCGCCTTTCTATCAGAGACCAAATAATTTCTATAGGTATTTTTTAAAAATGAATAAATACGAAACAGAAACTGAAAGAACCTCGTAAAGATTCCATGCTCGTTTTCATCATTAAGCCTATCTTTCAATTTTTTTATCATTTGTTCGAACCAGTTAATTTTTTATATAATTTTTGAATTCTTAAAAAACGTAAAAAGTATAATCTTGTTAAACAATTAATATTGCCATGATACTTTTTAGGGAATCTATTTGCCAAGTCCTTTTTTACAAAAATCAGTAAATTCTGCCTTACCCATGTTTGAGCTATTTCCTTATTCCTCCAGATTTGTGGACGAATAATATCAATGGGAACGAAACCGTATGTCGCAAATATTTTTCCCCAGTATTCAGGGAATTGTTCATTTATATGCCCGTCTCCACCCTGATAAGGAATTGCTGCGGAAAAAAGTACAACATCTCCAGTACGTTCTTTAACATACCCCCGTACCTTAAACTTGTCAGCACAAATAGTATGTAAAGCTGTTCTTTGGTTTAATTTAAGCCATTGAATTTTTTCTGAAAACAACGTTGGTTTTATAAGGTTTGGATAGCTACCAAAAGTTTTCCTATAGTGCCTTTTTATATAGTTTCGTTCGGAAAGAATACGTTCTCTATAAAAGAATTTTAACCAAGTATATATATTGAAAAAATAGGATAGAAGCATCCATAGCATGTTTTTTTTCCCCTTATATCCAGGAGACAATCGTTTCTTAATACCATCAATGAATACAATTGGAATTAGCTGATGATATATCTTACGTATTCGAAATAATCGCTGTTCTTTCACGTTTTAAAATAATTACTTGATTATTTTAGCTCATTTGGGTAAGCAAGCAGAACGGTTTCAGCATGGCATGCACCATACTCCTTCGCATGAGCTAATCTTCTTAACAGAAATGTATAATTACTTAATTCGGACTCAAGATATGGTTTTACTTCAAAAAACTCAACCGGATTGTGATAGATAGCGATTGATAATATGGGCCTTTGTTTCTTAATGCTATTAATCCCACCCTGGACACATTCTAGGGCAAAACCTTCCAAGTCGGCCTTAATAAAAGCCAAGTCCTGAATATTGTTCTCTGCAATGATAGTATCTACAGTTTTTTGCTCTATTTCAATCGTTTCTTCAGAGGATGCATTTTGTGTAACCGACAAAGACATACCAATTGAACCACTATCATTAATTTGAAGAGATTTATTAACGTTTGATACAGCACAATTAATTATTTTGTATCTATTATTATCTATTCTATGTTTTCTCATATTTTCTTCAAATTCTTCTATTGTTTTACGAGACATCTCTACTGAAAATATTTTTTTATAATTAAAATCCTTTAGTGCCAGCAACGAATCTCCAGTATAAGCTCCTAAATCTAAGATATTCTTATCTTCGATATATTTCGAGACATTTGAAGGTAAGAGTGATAAGCCATGAAAGAAATAGAACGATGAACTATGAATAGTATGACTTTTTATCAGAAGTTTCCTTTCCTTCTTTATTTTTAATTGGTCAAATTTAATATTTTCCTCATCTAATATTCCTCCAATAATATTATTATTCTTTGTTGGTACAAATTGTTTAAACGAACTATCTGGGTAATTTTGTAGCCTTGCATAAATTGTTCTAAATGTTTTTATTGATTTTTCATCCAATCCTTTTATTAGTCTTTCAATTTTACCAGACATCTCATTGTCTGAAAAATATTTCTTAAAACTACCAAAGGCATCCATTATGTAAAAAACTTGAACTTCTCGTGTCTTTAAAATCCGGATTGTAAGAAAATCATACCAGGATGGAAAAACCTTTTTAAATATTTTACCAAAATTTGTCATACGTCTCTCATTTTTTAAGTGCCTTTTTGACTAAGTGTGCTTGATGATGAATATTTCGCCACAATTTCAATAAGACACTACTGGTTTTATTATAAGTTGATATTTTTTTGCTGTAAAAATCATTGTATGTACCCATGGGTTTCCTAAATGTTTCAGGATATGGTTGCGAAAATATATGATTTAAACGATTGATAAAGCTCTTTTTTTGATCTACAAATTTAATTTCCTGTTCTTTTGTTCTCCATGGTTGGTTTAATATTTCTAAGAATAAATCATCATCATTATCTATTTCAATGATAAAATTGATTACTTCATTGAAAGATTGATAATTATGGCAATTGATAAAAGATCGCGAATTATAGAACTCCCCAATTTCAGAATCTCCCCAGTAAATAGGGATTGTATATGCCTCCATCGAAGAAATTATTTTCTCCGTATTATATCCTTTATGTAGGGCATTTTCAAAAGAGATAGAAAATTTATACGATTCTTTTTGTTTTATACTCTCTTGAAAATAATTGTCTAGTTTTCTATCCCCTATATTTAAATTGACATTTTTTAAATGAGCACCGAGGGAGTCAACTTTTTTATACTTATTTAACGTATGGAAAAATAGGTCTCTATTTGGATGAGCTTTAGGATTTGAGTATATGAAATTACAAAAATTTTCTTTCTTTTTAAGCAAGTCTTTTCCTACCAATAATTTTTGCGGTAAATAGTAACTAAGTAAGGCTTGAAATTGAATCTGCATATGACGATCTCCAAATTCAACTTTATCATAAGAAAAAGTATAGTCAAATAAATTAAAATCAGGGATGTATGATTCAGCACCAATAAATATTAGAATTTTGTTTTTATATTTATGACACCATTCTAACATTTCTTCAAAAGGTAATGGGAACAAAAATATATAATCAGCGTCTAAAGGATTATCTTTTAGTTCAAAAGAAATGCGTTCGATTTCCATAAACTTGAGTATCAACTTTGAATTAATGGGTGATTTTGCCTGAACTGCTATCTTAGGTATTTTCATTTCTTAATTCAATTTTGATACCAATTTCTTGGTAAGACTACTGCTTCCTTATCTGAATTATCCGCATCTAAAGGATGAGGGAATTCAATGGCCGGTGATTTGGATTTAATTCTATCGTTTCGTAAAAATGTTATTTCAACAGTTGGGGCAATTTCTAAATCATTTATTTTTACTATCGGGCTGGTATTGTTAGGGTGAATATGTACACATGTATGGTTTTTTAATATTTTAATAAAAGCTGCAGAAGCCATTTTATAAAAATCAACTCCCCATAAATGGTCCAAAAAGTGAACTTCTAATACAATCAACCTGAATCTTTTTAAGAGATTTTCAGACATATTGGTTAAAACCTCATATTCCGATCCCTCGATATCCATTTGCAAAAGCAAATCGGAATCGACTGTAATACTTGCTGAATCTACCCAACTATCCAGTGTCATAAAACTATCATTGTTATATGCAGCAACAAACTTTTTTGTAAAATGTAACTGATCATTATTTATTGGTAAACTATCAACCGAAGCATCAGCTAAATATGTCTTTATTCCATAACTTAAACAATCTTCTTCAAACTTACTTTTTGCACCAATGCCAGGTGAAAAACAGGCTTCAATACCTTCCAAATCATCAGGTACCAAATAACCACCATCTCCTTCCGCTCCCATTCGTATAAGATCGTAACCAGTGTTCATAGGGCAAAGACTTTGAATGAAATCTCTCACAAGTTCCTTCCCGGTTGCTCTACCCAAGTAATACCCTTTTATAACAAATATTCTTCGCAAGTTCCTGAAGCAGAATCTTTCAAGTTTTGCTTTAAAATTATCTAGCATCTGTATCGATTTTTTTAACAAACGCAAATGTACAATTAATGGCATAACTACAAAAACGAAGAATGGAAGTTGTCTTAATTCGCTAAGATTATCCATATCTTACCTTCCATCTCTCAAGAATAATAGACATTTCAACATTATCATATGGCAATTCAATATTTTGCTTGGTCGGAAAGTCGATAATTAGAATTGTTCTTTTTTCCTGTATTATCAGATTTATCACTTGTCCCTTTTTTATCCTTCCAACTAATCCATTAATTTTCTTCAAGTAATTTACCCCTGCTGGCGCACGATTGTATCGTGTGGTGTTTCTTTCTAAAAGGAACGCGATACAATCGCGCGCCAGCCTTGTCAGAGAATTATTTTCATCCCCACACCCACTACATATAGCCTAATTTCGCTACAACCCAATACCCACAGCCCTTTCAGCGTTTTATCAATTGGGATATACTAATTATATGCAAGGGCAGAAAAACCATATCCTTGGGGATAGGAGTAATATCCAAGGACAGAGGGATTAACAGGCTTTTCAAGAGTTTTCGGCATTGGTAATAAGGCCAATTACCTAAGTAAGCAAAACTATTACCGAGGTAATAAGGGCAATAACCCGGGTAATAATACTAATTACCTGGGTAAAAACAACGATTACCACGGTAAGGAAGACAAGAACCCGGGTAATACAGTCGATTACCTAAGTATGAAGGCTCATTACCTCGGTAACAAAGGTAATTACCAAGGTAAAAAAGCCAATTCCCCTGGTAAAAATAATGATTACCATGTAGATATGTAAACAAGTTCAGGATGACGCTCCATTTTTTTTGCACCTTTGGAAAAAACAGGGCAGATTCAAAATAAGAATCTGCCCCTGATACATTTCGTTACTTCCTCAGTTTTTTAATCTCAAGAAGCAGATTGTCCTTTTTTCCGAGTAAGCCGGAAATAAGATCAACAGTTGCCGAGCCATCAGTGTACGCTGTGTTAAGCGTATTCTGCGCAAGCTGAGTAGCATTTTTAGCAGCCGCCATAGCATCTGCTTGTTTGCCCTCCGCCTCGTCGGCAGCACTTAGCTCTTGCTTCAACTGGTCGATTTTGTTTGCCGGGTCGAAACCCTTGTCAGCCAGTAATTGAGCATTTTGCTCCATAATTACTACCAGCTGTGTAACAAAATCTCTTTTTTTAGATTCGGTTAAATTACCCATCTTGTAAAAAGTTTTTAGTTGTTATAGCTTTAAACTCTGGGCCGCCTGTAAGTATCTTACGCCACAGGTGGCCTTTTTACCACACAAACCAACGGGTTTGCTATACATACACACCTTGTGCATGTGCACTATGCTAACACCATAGGTTTAAAATCAATTGCTGCAAAAAAAATCACTTGATCTTTTTTTTTGCAGTATCCCGTTATAAAATCGGCTAAGTTGGATGATCGGATAATAGTTATTGATGATACAGATTTTATAAACTGCACTTGTTATAGTTTAGATGTAATTACTTTTGTAAATCAAAACTAATACTTCTTCAAACTCTCCTATTTGCAACCCTTTCAGCAGTTTTCAGAACCAGGGTAGCAAGGTTCTACCCCGGGGTAGAACAATAATCTTATGCCAGAGCAAGGCAACCTTATGGG